>DAOWFY010000040.1 GCA_030637775.1 bacterium
GATTTCAGGGGAGGAGCCAATGAGCTTTAAATCTTTGAATTTCAAATAGTACATATAGGGTGAAGGATTGATGGAGCACAAAGCACGATAGAGATCAAAGGGTTCGACGAAAATCTTTGTCTGAAATCGTTGGGAAATCACTACCTGAATAATATCGCCAGATTTAATGTACTTCTTTGCACGCTTTACCTTTTTGATGAAAGAGGATTTAGAAAGATTGGAGGAGAAAGAGATTTTTTGTTTTGGGGAAGATTTAAATGGAGGAGCCAGCGGGGACTTTAACTTAGCGATGATATTGTCAATTTTATCAACCGCTTTTTGGTAAGAGTTTAAGAGGTTCTCGCGATTAATGTACGCATTGGAGATAATCTTTATTTTATGCTTGAGATGATCAAAAACAACAAGTGTATCGGTAAAGATTAGATATGTCTCGGGCAGTTTCAAATCGTCAGGATTTTCCTCCGGTAACTCTTCAAAAAAACGAACGAGGTCATAACTGAGATATCCTACTGCTCCCCCAAAAAATCTCGGAAGCCCTGGAACCTCCACCACCTTAAACCTTGCCAAGAGACCCTTCAAAACATCAAGTGGCTTACCTTTGATCCTTTCAATCTTTCCTTTCTCCCTGATCTCAATATTTTCTCCTCTGCTCTTAAAGATAAGGAAAGGGCTATCACCTAAAAATGAGTAGCGAGCAAATTTTTCCTCTCCCTCTACGCTCTCCAAAAGGTAGTTATAGTCACCTTTCCCTAATTTCTTGAAGGCAGATACCGGCGTCTCCAGATCGGTTAAAATCTCTTGTGTAATCGGAATAAGATTTCCCTTTTTTGCTAATCTTTTAAAATTTTTAAAATCGGGGTAGTACATCTATTTCTCGGATACACTGAGTGCCTCATTGGGACAGGCTTCAACACAGCTATTGCAGCCATCACACTTCTCTGGATGAACAATTTTTACCACATCATCGGTCATCTCCAGGACATCTTTCTCGCAGGCATCCACGCAGACTCCGCAACCAACACATTCTTCCTCATTCAATTTAACTTTTTTTTCTGCCATTTCCTTCTCCTTTCATCAGTAAGGTAGGAGATGACTGGGGTTTGTAAGCGAACAAACTTTAGTCATCTCTAATCTCATTTTATCTCTTCTGACAATATTTATCAATTGCTCGGGCAGCCTTCTTCCCTGCCCCCATCGCCGAGATAACGGTGGCGGCTCCGGTAGCAATATCCCCTCCAGCAAAGAGGCCCGGCACATTTGTTTCTCCGGTCTCTTCATTGACGATGATATTGCCAATTCTGCCGGTCTTCAGACCAGAGGTACTTTGCGGTACCAAGGGGTTAGGTCTTTGTCCAATGGCAATCACCACCGTATCAAAGGGAAGAGAGAATTCTGAACCCTTTATGGGAACGGGGCGAGGTCTACCAGAGCTATCAGGAGAACCCAATTTCATCTTAATAAGTTCTATTCCCTTTACCCAATTTTTTTTATCTCCTAAAATTTCAATAGGAGCTACCAAAAAATAGAATTTTATTCCTTCCTCCCTTGCATTCTCATACTCCTCTCTTCTTGCCGGCATCTCCTCTTCACTACGACGATAAAGCACCGCTACTTTGCTACCCATCCGCAGAGCCGCTCGGGCTGAGTCCATCGCCACATTGCCTCCACCAATTACGGCTACGTTCTTGCCAATGTTAAGCGGAGTTTCATATTCGGGAAAGAGGTATGATTTCATAAGATTTGTCCGGATCAAGAATTCATTGGCTGAATAGACCCGATTAAGCCATTCTCCTTCTATTCCCAAGAACATCGGCAAGCCTGCTCCTGTCCCTACAAAGACCGCCAAGAATCCTTGAGAAAAAAGCTCCTCGATAGTAAATATCTTTCCGATGACCATATCGGTTTTAATCTCCGCACCCAAATCCTTAATCGAGGCAATTTCCTCCTCTACTATCTTTTTAGGCAATCTAAATTCAGGAATACCATAGAAAAGCACCCCTCCTGGAAGATGAAGGGATTCAAAGACGGTTACCGAATAACCTGCCTTGGCTAAATCTGCAGCACAGGTCAGTCCCGCCGGTCCCGAGCCAATCACAGCAATCTGACACGAAGTGTCACCCTGAGCCCTTGGCGAAGGGTCTCTGAGATTCTTCGCTTCGCTCAGAACGACTTCGTCGTTTTTCCTCTCCCAATCGGCAGCAAACCTCTCCAATGCTCCAATCGCTACAGGCCTCTCTTTTTTTGCCAAGATACAGGTCTTTTCGCACTGGTCCTCCTGGGGGCAGACCCGACCGCAAATGCCAGGAAGACTATTCTTCTCCTTTAAAGTGGCAATAGCCTGGCTAAAGTTAGAATCTCTGATTTCTTTAATAAATTTTGGAATATCGATCTCCACCGGGCAACCCTCAATACAGAACGCTTTTTTACACTGAAGGCAGCGAGCGGCTTCCCGAACTGCCTGCTCTTTGCTATATCCAAGGGCTACCTCATTGAAATTCCTGATACGAACTTTTGGATCCTGCTTGGGCATCGGCTCTCTGCCATGTTTTACAGTAACCATAGATTACACAGATAAAAAATAGTAAATATTCACCAAACCATGTCACTAAGGACAAGAAATTGCAGGAGATGACTGGGGTTTGAGCGAACAAACTTTAGTCATCTCTTAATGATGGTGTTCTTCCTCCATTTTTTCTCGTCCTTTTCTGGGAAATCAAGTCGAAAATGAGCCCCTCTACTCTCCTGCCGCTTCAGCGCACTCTCGGTAATAAGAAAGGAGGTAATCAACATATTCTGCATTTCCCATCCTCTGAGAGTCGTGCGTAATGTCCTTAAAGCATACTTTTGCCAAAAGCGAATCTTCTGTAGCGCCTCCTCCAATCCATTTTTCTCTCGCTCAATTCCTACATTCCTCCACATCAAAACACGTAAGGACCTCTTAAGATCAGAAAGGTCAAAATGTTTTCTTTCCTCCCATCTCCCGGAAAAGGAAATCTGAGGAATTTTAATGCCTTTTTTCTCTATGCTTTTCCCCGCATTCCTTCCCGCACGATAACCAAAAACAAGGCATTCCAATAAGGAATTGCTTGCCAATCGATTAGCACCATGAATGCCACCCTCGGCTGTCTCTCCACAGGCATAGAGGTTTTCAATATTTGTTCTGCCGGTTAAGTCTATTTTGATTCCACCCATAAGATAATGGGCGGCAGGACGCACAGGAATAGGATCTTTGGTGATCTCTAAACCATAATCGGAACAGACCCTTCTGATATGTGGAAAACGTTTCTTGGTGAATCCTTCATTGAAGGAGGTCAAATCCAAATAAACACAGTTGCCTTTGGTTTTCTTCATTTCATTCAAAATTGCTCTGCTAACGACATCCCGGGAAGCAAGCTCGGCAAGTTTATGATAATGTTGCATAAACCGTTTCCCTTTTTTATTAACAAGGATTGCTCCTTCTCCTCTTGTTGATTCAGAAATGAGAAATCTTGGAGTACCGGCAAGGTAAAGGGCGGTGGGATGAAATTGAAAAAATTCTAAGTTAGATAGAGTCGCTCCGGCACGATAAGCAATCGCCAAACTATCTCCCGTGGAAACAGAGGGATTGGTCGTTTCCTGGTAGAGTTGACCCGCCCCCCCGGTAGCTAAGATAACCTTTTTGGCAATGATCGCCTTTATCTCCTTTTTAATACCATCAAAGATTATCGCGCCAAAAACTTCCCCTCCCTGATGAAGAAGATCAATGAGAAAGAGGTTTTTAATAATGCGGATCGCGGGATTTCTTCTCACCTCCTCCAAGAGAACTCTCTCTATCTCTTTACCGGTAGCATCTCCTCGGGCATGAATGACTCTACCTCTTGAATGGGCACCCTCTTTAGAAAAACTAATTTTTCCTTTTATATGATCAAAATTTGCTCCTTTTTCGATTAAATCCTTTACCCGCCTGACACCTTCTCTTACCAATAGTTCTACCGCAGTCCTATGCGAAAGACCCTCTCCACACCTGAGGGTATCTTCAAGATGAAGTTTCCAGCTGTCCTCTCTTTTTAAAGTAACAGCGATACCTCCCTGAGCATTGGAAGAAGCATTCTCATCTATCTTACCTTTAGTAATAATTAAGATCTTACCGTAGTCGGAAGCAGCGAGCCCACTGGTGAGACCAGCAACTCCACTGCCAACTATCAGAATATCGGTTTTTAGTTGGGAAAGATGGGAAAGATTAAAATTAATCAGATAATCCGGAACAATCATTTTTCATCTTTCTCCCAAGGCAAGGAAGTTTCCTGAAGCGTGCCTTGTTAGCGACGAGCGGGCACGGTGTCCGCCAAAGGCGGACGAGTGAGGAGCAACGAGAGTGCAGATTCCCTCGCCGGGGAAATCAAACGTGCCGCTGAAGGGAACTTCCGAGCCTCCTTATTCTTTCAGAACCGCACCACTGCTCGCAGAAAGAACCTGCTTACTATAATGGTAAAGATAACCTTCCTTAATCTTTGGCCCGGGTGCCTTCCATAAGGAGAGACGTTTCTTTATCTCCTCGGGAGTGAGTTTCAGATTTAACTCTCTCTTCGGAATATCAATTTCAATAAGATCTCCATTGCGAACAATGGCGATCGGTCCTCCCTCTGCTGCCTCGGGAGAAATATGTCCAATGGCTGCTCCTCGTGTGCCCCCAGAAAATCTGCCATCGGTGAGAAGAGCGACCTCTTTATCAAGACCTATTCCCGCAATGGCCGAGGTTGGAGAAAGCATCTCCCTCATTCCCGGACCTCCCTTTGGCCCCTCATAGCGAATGACAAGTACTTCTCCTTTTCTTATCTTTTTCTTCATGATCGCCGCCATTGCCTCCTCTTCACTTTCAAAAACCCTGGCGGCTCCGGTATGCTTTAGCATCTCCAATGCCACGGCAGATTGCTTCACCACCGCCCCTTCGGGAGCTAAATTCCCTTTTAAAATTGCCAGTCCCCCTTCCGCAGAGTAAGGCTTTTCTATCGGCCTGATTACTTCATTGTCGAGCACTTTACTCTGAGAAATATTTTCTCCCACACTCTTCCCCGTCACCGTCATTACCTTTAAATTAAGTAGCTCCTGCCGGGCAAGTTCTGACATTACCGCAGCTACCCCACCGGCGCGGTGTAAATCTTCTAAATGAAAGGCTCCCGCCGGAGAAAGCCGACAGAGATTGGGAGTGCTTTTAGAAAGCTGGTTAAAAAGTTCCAGGTCCAATACTACCTTTGCTTCCTTAGCAATAGCCGGTAGATGCAAGACTGTATTGGTTGAGGCTCCTAAAGCCATCTCCACCCTGATGGCATTTTTGAAAGCGGCCAAAATTGCAATATCTCTGGGCCGAACATTCCTTTGATAAAGTTCCATGATCCTGGCTCCGGCATATTTCGCCAATCTCTTTCTCTCTGCCATCACCGCAGGAATTGTGCCATTGCCAGGTAGAGCCAATCCCAAAGCCTCGGAAAGACAGTTCATAGAATTAGCCGTAAACATTCCCGAGCAGGAACCATATCCAGGACAGGCACTATCTTCAAGAACTTTTAACTTCTCTTCCGTCATTTTCCCGGATGTAAAACTACCTACCGCTTCGAAAACAGAGATAAGGTCCAGAGCTTTGCCCTGGAAATAGCCGGCCAACATTGGACCTCCAGACACCAGGATTGCCGGAATGTTAAGCCGCAACGCTGCCATCAGCATTCCCGGAACAACCTTATCGCAATTGGGAATAAGAACCAAACCATCAAAAGGATGCGCCATAGCCATTGTCTCAATAGAATCGGCAATCAGTTCCCGACTGCAGAGAGAATATTTCATTCCTGAATGACCCATTGCTAAACCGTCGCAGACGGCAATGGTGGAGAACTCCACCGGTAGCCCCCCGGCACTTCTTACTCCTGCCTTTACGCTCTTCGCGATTTCATCAAGGTGAATATGGCCAGGAACAATCTCATTGCTTGAGTTAGCAATGCCAATGAAGGGTTTTTTTATCTCGCTATCGGTATCACCCA
>DAOWFY010000015.1 GCA_030637775.1 bacterium
AAAGCAAATCTGGAAGGCAAGCAATTTCAGGGGATATTTTTATCGATGCAACTGGGGATGGGGACATCTTTGCTAAAGCTGGGATTCCCTTTGAAAAAGGTCGTTTAAAAGACGGTTTAACCCAGTCAATGGGCTTGATGTTTAGGCTGGGAAATGTGAATAAAAAACCTCCCGGAAAAGAAATAATAGATCTAGCGAGAAAAGCAATAGAAGATGGTAGTTTGCCTGCCTATAGAGTATCTTTTGGGTCTCAAGGCAGCACAATTCGGGAAAATGAAGTTTCAGTAAATGTTACGAGAATACCCGGTGATGGAACAAATATTTATGATTTAACTAATGCTGAAATTAGAGGCAGAAAAGATGTAAAAACGATAGTAAAATTTTTTAGAGAAAATATACCTGGTTATGAAAATTGTTATTTGATAAGTACCGGAGTTATAGGAGTGCGAGAGACAAGGAGATTGGTCGGCGAATATATTTTCACAAGAGAGGATGTTTTAGAGGGAAGAAAATTCAAAGATGTAATTGCAAGAGGTGCCTGGGGAATAGATATCCATTCTCCTGAAGGAAAGCCTGAAGATTTGACACAATGGCCTGAAGAGGGTATAAGTTATGACATCCCATACAGGTGTTTATTGCCAAAAAGAATTGATAACTTAATTGTTGCTGGAAGGTGTATTTCGGCTACTCATGAAGCAATGGCTTCATTAAGAGTTATGCCTACCTGTATGGCGATGGGACAAGCAGCGGGGACAGCAGCAGCTCTATCGATGAAAGAGGAGACTGCCCTGAGCAGTCTCGATGTGAGAAAGTTACAGAAAGTTTTAAGAGAGCAGGGTGCTAACCTTGGATAAAAGTTTATCCGAACTATAAAAACATATTTGATAAGGAGATGAAATTATGTTAAAGATAGGATTGGTTGGGGGGACAAAGGTCTGGCACGCCAGAACCTTTTCTGAGATGTTTAATGGCTATGATAGGAAAGAAGCGGTTAAGAAGAATTGGGGTCCTTTGTATGAAGCAAGGGTAGAAAAAGATGCCCGTATCACTTATGTCTGGGATGTCAATAAAGAGGATGCCGAAGAAATAGCCAGAATTTGCAATATAGAAAATGTCGTCAGTAAAAAGGAGGATATGATTGGCAAGATAGATGGAGTTATCATTCCTGATGATGCTACCTTAAAGCAACAGAGAAGAGTGGTTCCCTTCTTGAAAGCAGGTTTACCTACCTTTATCGATAAAGCTCTTTCTCCGGATATTAAAGAGGCAGAAAAGATTATAGCATTAGCCAAAAAATACAATGCTCCGATAATGTCGGCCTCTGCACTACGCTATGCCAAGGAGGTAGAAAAGTTCAAAAGGGAAAAAAATCAATTGGGGGATATTCTTACAGGTTTTGCTATCTGTGGTGGAGATTTAGTCTTCTATGGAATTCACGCCTTTGAATTATTATATTCGGTTACTGGACCAGGAATAAAATCGGTAAGAAATATTGGTAGCAGAGATAAAGATATGGTAGTAGTAAAATATAAAGATGGAAGAAACTTTATCTTAACCGTTTACCGGAAGACCAAGTATCTTTTCCAGATGAATCTTTACGGAACAAAAGGCTGGCGAGAGGTTAATGTTACCGATAGCGACTACTATTATTCTCATATGCTTAAGGTTTTTGTAAAGATGGTAAGAACAAAGAGAGAACCCTTTCCTCCAGGAGAAACTTTAGAGATAATTAAGGTACTTGTTCTGGGTAAAAAGTCAAGGAAGGGTAATAGAGAATTAAAACTTTAAGGAGATTTTAATGGCCATTGAAGGAAAGCCGAAGGTATCATTTTTGATGAAGAAAATTTGGCGTGATAGATGTTTTTCTTCTGAGGATATAAAGAGATTAGGATCATTTGCCGAAGTAATAGATAAGGGATATGAGGAACTTGATGAAGAAAAGATGAGAGACCTTATAAAAGATGCGGATGGAATCTTAACCTGCTGGGAGACGCCAAGACTCACCGAAAAGATACTTACCGTTGCTGATAAACTTAAGATATGGTGTCATTGTGCGGGAACGGTTAAGCCGCATATAAATAAAGAGGCAATGGACATTATTTGGAATAAAAATATTGTCGTAACCAATACCGCGGCGGCATTGGGAAGAGGCGTAGCTGAATTTACCCTGGGGATGATTATTGCTGGACTTAAAAAGGTATTCTTTATGCAGGAGGGAATCAGTAAAGGAGAATGGTCAGAACTAAGAGGAATGGCTGTTGACCCATATAATGTTACTATTGGGGTAATTGGAGCAGGATACTGTGGCAGCCATCTTATAAAATTATTGCAAAATTTTGAGGTAAAGATATTGTTGTATGACCCATATAAAGATGAGGAGGAATGCAGAAAATTAGGAGCCGAAAAGGTTGAGTTAGGGTATCTTTTATCCCACTCGGACATTATTACCCTCCATGCTCCAAACATACCAGAGAATGTAAATTTGATAGACGAGAAAAGAATAAAGCAGATTAAAGATGAAGCCATCTTTATCAATACTGCCAGAGGGATAGAGGTTGATGAAAAAGCGTTGATAGAGGAACTCAAAACCGGAAGGTTTTACGCCTGTCTGGATGTGACCCATCCCGAACCACCAGCGCCTGATAACCCTTTACGAAAGATGAAGAATGTGTTTTTAACCCCTCATATTGCCGGTCATGCTTCAAATGGAATGAAAAGGCAAGGAAAATATGCGGTGGATGAGCTGGAGCGTTTTTTTAAAGGGGAAGAGGTGAAGTATCGGGTAAAAAAAGAGAAATTTGATGTAATAGCCTAAAATATATGATATAATAAAAAGGAAATGAGCGTAATTCTGAAAGGAGAACTTTATTGTCTTCATTGTCATCAGGAAACTCCTCACACTTTAATCTATGCGGGTCATCCTTTATCCGGCGAGTCTTACTTAAAGAAGATTAAATGTGAGGATTGTGAAACAGTAATTGAGCTGGATAGAATCAAAATTCTGGAACTCTATGGCAAGCAGTTGGTAAAGAGGGTTCTTACCAAGCCGATACGCTTGACTAAAGAAATAAGAGCTGACCTTACCAACTTCATCAAGTCCCTGCCGATAAGAATTATCACCAAACCCTACCGTGCCGCTAAAGAAGTCTTGGAAATTATCAAGGAATAAATGAAAGCGGCGGTCTACCATTGTCCTGAAAAGGTAAGATTAGAAGAAGTCCCCCTTCCCAGGATTAAAGAGGAAGAGGTGTTGGTAAGGGTGAAAGTAGCACTCACCTGTGGGACGGACAGGAAACTATATCTTCGCGGTCATCCTCTTTTCCCTCCTCCTTTCATTCTCGGACATGAATTTGCTGGAGATATTGCAAAAATAGGTAAAGGAGTAAAAAAATTCAAAAAAGGGATGAGGGTCGTGGCAGCAAATTCTGCCCCTTGCCATCATTGTTTCTACTGTAAGTTAGGAAAAGAGGAACTCTGTGAAAATTTTTTTATCAGGTTAAGTGGGGCCTTTGCCGAATATATTGCCATACCAGAACCGATTGTAAGGGATAATCTCTTTGAGATTCCGAAAGATATTACCTATCAAGAAGCAGTCTTCTTGGAGCCTCTGGCCTGTGTTATCCACGGCATAGAAGAATCACAAATAAAATTGGGTGATACGGTGGTAATTAATGGAGCCGGTCCTATCGGGCTTTTATTTTTACAATTGGCAAAATTGCAGGGAGCCCGTGTAATCATTACAGATTTATCAAAGGGAAGACTCTCTTTAGCCAGCAAATTGGGTGCAGATAAGGTCTTGAATGTGACTCAAGTGAAGGATGAGGTTAAAGCGGTAAGGGAATTGACTGAAGGGAAAAGAGGAGCAGACATAGCGATCGAGGCGGTAGGAAGCCCGGAAGTGTGGGAAAAAACAATCGCCATGGTAAGAAGGGGAGGTTTGGTAAACCTCTTTGGAGGCTGTAGCCCAAAGACCTTGATTAAGATTCCTACAAATCTGCTCCATTACAATGAGGTTACCATTAAGGGAGTTTTTCACCATACGCCAGATTATGTAAGAAAAGCCTTTGCCCTTATCTGCGACAAGAGCATCAATACCGAGAGCCTAATTACTCAACAATTTCCTCTTCAGAAGATTAAAAAAGTCTTAGAGTTAACAACTGCACAGGAAGGTTTGAAGTTTGCTATAATTCCTTAGATGATAGCTTTGGTTAAACTTTCCCATAAGAAGGATGACTTTGAATTGATGGAAGTGCCAGAGCCTATTCCTGAAGCAGATCAGATTAAGGTAAAGGTAAAAAAAACCGGAATCTGCGGGACCGATATCTATGGTTATCAAGCGGTTAAAGCACCTGTTATTTTGGGCCATGAGACCTCTGGAGTTGTGGTAGCAAAAGGCAAAAATGTTAAGGGAATCCAGATCGGAGAGCGGGTTACCACTGAGACGACCGTCTCTATCTGTGGGAAGTGCAGGTTTTGTCAGACTAAAGACTATAATCTGTGTTCTAATAGGAAAGGCTTGGGCTCTGCTGCCAATGGTGCCTTTGCCGAATATTTCTCTATTCGCAAGGAGAGTATCCATAAACTTCCGTCCAATGTGGACTTTGCCGCAGGTTCCCTCTGCGAGCCTCTTGCTTGTGCTGTCCATGCGGTAGCCGAGCAGGCAAAGGTTTCCTCCGGGGAAATTGTTCTAATTTTTGGTCCGGGACCCTTTGGTCTTTTGGTCGCTCAGGTGGTCAACTCTTTGGGAGCGAAAGTCATTATCTGTGGAAAAGAAGGAGATGAAAAGCGGTTAAGATTGGCAAAACTTTTAGGGGCAGAAGTTGTCGTTAACCTAAAGAAAGGAGGAATTGAAGAAAGGATAAGGGAATTAACCTCTGGCGATGGTGCAGATGTGATCTTTGAGTGCTCGGGGACGCCATCGGCCCTTCATCTCGGATTAAAATTGATAAGGAAAAAAGGAAGGTATGTGCAGGCAGGAATCTTGAGAGAGCCTGTGAAAGTAAACTTTGAACAAATCCTTTTTGCCAGAGAAGTTGTACTCCTTGGTTCTCATACCCAGAAACCTTCCTCCTGGAAGAAAGCTCTGAACTTACTGTCTGAAGGCAAAGTCAATCTCAAAGCTCTAATAACCGATGAATTGCCCCTTTCTCATTGGAGAGAAGGCTTCCGAAAAGCAAAGGAAAGAGACTCGGTCAAGGTGCTCCTTTACCCTCCTAATTAAACTCTATTTTTGACAATTATTTCTTTTTAAATTATAATAAAAGATTCTGGGGTATTAATTTATTGTATGGAATTTCAAAGTTTAGCTCGATAAATCAGGCAAAGCAAGCTTTGCCACTACATAGACAAAATAAATATGTAGTTGCCGAGTTTACTCGGCTATGTTCTATAAAGAGGTTGCTGCTGTGGCTCAGTGGTAGAGCACGTCCTTGGTAAGGACGGGGTCATGGGTTCGATCCCCATCAGCAGCTGACAGCATAGCTGTCATTGCGAGGAGCAAAGCGACGAAGCAATCCCTCACTTCTTTGAAATGAGAGATTCCTCGTTCCACTCGGAATGACATGTTGTGTCAAATAAGGAGAGAAAAAATGGCAAAGGAAAAATTTGAGATGAAAACACGACATGTTAACGTGGGGACAATTGGTCACGTAGACCATGGCAAGACCACCCTTACTTCTGCAATCACCCTTATTCTCTCCAAAGGAAATAA
>DAOWFY010000059.1 GCA_030637775.1 bacterium
AGTCCTTCAAACTTCCCGGCTTCCCTATTCATTCTTCCTTTGGTATCAATAGCGGTAATAAATTCCAGTTTTTCCTCCCGTCCAATTAAAAAATCGTTAGGGTCATGCGCCGGGGTAACCTTGACCGCACCGGTGCCAAAGTCAGGATCAACTAAATGATGAGAGATTACGGGAATCTTCCGCTCGGTTAAAGGCAGGAGTAATTCCTTGCCAATCAGATTTTTGTACCGTTTATCTTTAGGATTAACCGCAACTGCGGTATCGCCAAACATCGTCTCCGGTCTGGTTGTGGCTACGGTAAGGGAGCTACCTCCCTCAGCAAAGGGATACTTAATATAGTAGAGAAATCCCTCTTCTTCTTTATGGTCGGCCTCTTCATCGGAGAGAGCCGTCTCACATCGGGGACACCAGTTGATGATATAGTTACCCCGATAGATAAGATTTTTCCGATAAAGCCACACAAAGGCCTCAGTGACCGCAGAAGAAAGCCCTTCGTCCATCGTGAACCTCTCCCGGCTCCAGTCACAGGAGGCACCCAACCTTTTCAGTTGCTCGGTGATGCGACTGCCATAATTCCTCTTCCATTCCCATACCTTCTCTAAAAATTTCTCCCTTCCTAAATCATCCCGCCTTACCCCCCTCTTCAGCAACATCTTCTCCACCATATTCTGGGTGGCAATTCCCGCATGGTCTGTCCCGGGCAGCCAGAGGCAATTAAAACCGCTCATCTTTTTATAACGAATGATAATATCCTGAACGATATTATTTAAGGCGTGCCCCATATGCAGGCTTCCGGTGATATTGGGAGGAGGAATAACAATAACATAAGGAGGCTTTTTGGAGTCGCTCTCTGCATGAAAATAGTTCTTCTCCAGCCAGAACTTATACCACTTCTCCTCAATCCCTTTGGGGTTATATTGATTGGGAATCTCCATGATATCCTGAGACGGTATATTGTTACCCGCCTTTCTTAAATTTTGCGTGCAATTTGCGTGCAATTTGCGTGCAAAATTAAAACCAGACCTTATTTCAATATATACTTTATAGCCCTGCCCACACCTATCCTTTTGATCAATCCCCTACTTTCCAACAAACTCAAATCATAATTTGCGGTGCGTAAAGACGCTTTGAATCTTTCAACATATTGTGAACGAGAAATACTCTGATTTTGAATAATAAATTTTAAAACATTTATCTGGCGTTCCTTTAAACCTATTGTCTCTGCCTTCTGCAAAACTGAATCATATTTAATTATTCTTTTACTTTTTTCCCTTATATGGCTCATCTGGATTCTCAATCCCTCAATAAAATATTCAAGCCAGAAGGTCATATCCATATTATTTTCTCTAACAGATTGGATGGCTTTATAATAAGCAAGTCTATCTTTATCATAATATTCTGAGAGAGTAAATAATCTCTTAAAATCGTACCCTGTCTTATAAAGAATGAGGGTTGATAAGAGTCTTGCTGTGCGACCGTTGCCATCTAAAAAGGGATGAATATGAACAAATTGAAATTGTGTAATACCGGCAATAAGAATATCTGAAATATCTTTATCTTCGTTTAACCATTGGGTAAATCCCCTCATCAAATGAGGCACTTCCAAAGGTGGCGGGGGCGTATAAATAATCTCTTTTGTTCTGGAATTTACAACATAGTTTTGAACCTTACGATATTCACCCGGCAAAGCCTCTCCGCCCCTTGCTCCTCTTACGAGAGTCTTATGGATTTCCCTTATAAGACCTTCAGTAATAGGATCCTCTTTACCTAAATATGTAGAAACAAAATCCATTGCTTTCTTATAATTCAAAAGCTCCTTCCTGTCATCTGGTCTTATCCCTTTAACATCCTTTCCGCTAAGAATCTTCCTCGCCTGCTCAAGCGTCAGGGCAGTGCCTTCGATATGGGTAGAATAGTGAGTCTCTAAAATAAGAGCTTCTTTTTGTATCGTAGAAAACCACTCTTCTTTTATCTTTATTGCGTCTAAAAATCCTCTCACCCTTTCTATCTCTACTAGAGGCTTATTGATTTTAGTGGTTATAGTAAATTTGGGATTAAATGGCATTTGAATCTCCTTAAGAACATCTATTTAAACCCATTTTTTATTTATCGCGAAGGGTGCGCTTAGAATATATTTCCTTAAGAATCCTTTTGGCTTCTCTTATGGATAAGAGATTCTCCCTTTTACTTAAATTCTGCATCTTGTATTCTGACTTTATATACAATTTAAAAAGGGTTCTGAACGCCCTTGCCAATTCTTTTCCAAAATATCTTTGTGTCCAATCAATAAGCTCACAAAACTTGCTAGAGAAACCAACACCTTCCATTGCCAGGCCTGCTTGAATTGCATGCTTTGCTGCAATACAACAAAACTCACTTATCCCTGAAGATATTCCCTTTTTCATCAAATATTCAGCCGTCTTTATCTTTTCTTTCTCAAACTTTCCTGACCTCTCAAAGAAATCTCTATATTTTATCTGGGGAACTTCAGGATTGAGAGTTAAATCGACCTTTCCATAGATTATTTGCCCTTCCTTCTTTACCGCTGTATAGAGGGGTATGGTTTCCTTCTCAAGTTCCTTAACGGAAGCAGAAACAAGACTGAAATCTCTCTCTGAATTCATTTCTCCTATCAGTGAGTGAACTTTTCTAGCTAAATTCTTACCTTTCCTGTTAAAAATTATTAAGAGGTCAATATCTGAGTCTTTTCTTGCGTTACCTTTCATCCAGGAGCCGTAGAGAATAATTGCGCGCAGATTATGTCTAAATTTATTCTTTAAAATATTTCTAACTTTTCTTAAATCCTTTTGTATCCTCTTATCTATCCGAGACATAAAGAATTTTATATCAATCCATCAGCGAAGATGAAGAGGGTTTGGCATAATCACCTTAACCTACAAATAATAAACCGGGATAAACAAAACTTTGGTTTTGTTCTTTTTCGTCATTCCCCAGTAATTCTTTGTTAAAACCACGGCATATTCGGATTTAAAAGAATCGATAAAACTTGCCAATCCCCGGGATATTTTCTCCGTCTTGAAGCTTGAATATTTTATCTCAATAGGGATGATATTGCCCTTTGTATGCAGAACAAAATCCACCTCTGCACCGGCCTTTGTGCGCCAGAAATTTATTTTATTTACACCTTCACATAATTCATTAAGTCTTATGAAAACGACATTTTCTATAATTGCTCCGCTATCGGCACGTTTATCCAATCCGTTCATATTCTCCATAAGGCTATTTCTAAACCCCATATCGATGTAGAATATTTTAGGGTTTTTGGAAAGCTCCTTTTGCCGATTTTTGAAGAATGGTCTTGCCTCC
>DAOWFY010000107.1 GCA_030637775.1 bacterium
TTAGCAATCTTACTTATCAAAGCAAGGTTATGGCTAATAAAGAGGATGGACATATTTAGACTACTCTGTAGTTCTTTTAACAAAGCGATAATCTGGGCTTCCGTGGTAACGTCTAATGAGGTGGTTGGCTCGTCGGCAATGAGCAGGGAAGGCCTCTGAGCAAGCGCCATCGCGATCATTGCTCGTTGGGCCATTCCCCCACTGAGTTGATGAGGATACTGGTGAGTTACCTCTTTTGGTCTTGGTATCTTTACCACTTCCAACAGTCTTTCCGTTTCTTCCATTAAAAGGGGACACATCCTATTTTTAACTTCCCGAGATGCTTCCCTCTTGGACAGAGAAAAATGGGATGTGTCCCTATTTTTCATTTCCACCGCCTCTCCAATTTGATTACCGATGGTAAAGAGAGGATTTAAGGAGACCCCTGGCTCCTGAAAGATCATCGCAATCCTTTTGCCCCGGATCTCCCGCAGTTGTTCTAATTTCATCTCCAGAAGATTATTATCTTCAAAGAAAATTTGTCCTTTGTCAAAATTAGCTCCCTCGGGCAAAAGCCTCAAGATTGAAAGTGCGGTGAGGCTCTTGCCACAGCCAGATTCTCCGGCCAACCCCAATACCTCACCCTTCTCAACCCTCAGGTCTATCCCCCGTAAAATGGGAATCCTTTCCTTTTCCCCAGCAAAACTCACCCTTAAATCTTTAATATCTAATAGAAACATCGTGATGAGGGTCAGGTCTCAACAGTTGACAAAAAAACAGGAACTTTGTAGGGGTCGGATTCATCCGACCCGCGGGCTTGATAAATTCCGCTACCATACTCTCTACTATCTTTAGTAGGAATATGCGAGAAGATAAACTTCTTGATATTCTCACAGCAACTCAAGCCCCTACAATAGAATTTTGTCAACTGTTGAGACCTGACCCCTTTATTTACCACATGCGGGGATCAAAAACATCCCTTAACCCATCGCCCAAAAAATTAAATGCCATCACCGTAATGAAGATAAAGAAACCGGGAATAAGCACCCAGGGGAAATGGCTCACTACTTGAAGATTGCCAATGGCCGCGGCGAGCATATTCCCCCAACTGGCCGCCGGCTCCTGAATACCAAGACCAAGAAGAGAAAGAGCCGATTCCCCTAAGATATAGCCAGGGATAGACAAGGTAGCCGCAGTTATTGTGTAGGAGAGGGTATTGGGAAGAATATGCCGAAGGATAATTCTGGAATTGCTTGCTCCAATGGCACGGGCGGCTAAAACATAATCCTCCTCCCTTAAAGAAAGAACCATTCCCCGAATAATTCTGGCAAGAGAAGCCCAGCCAATCAAGGAAAGGATAACCACAATCATCAGATAGACCTGAATGGTGGAAAGGGTAGTGGGAAATGTGGCCCTTAATGCCAGCATCAGATAGAAACCAGGAAAAATCATTACCAATTCCGCGGTTCTCATTAAAAAGGTATCCAGCTTCCCCCCAAAGTAACCGGAAATCCCCCCGAGGAGCAAACCCAAGAAGAAGGAAATGGAGACCCCAACCAATCCAATGGAAAGGGAAACTCTTGAGCCCTGAAGAATCCGGGAAAATGTATCCCGACCATAAAGGTCAGCACCAAAAAGATAGAGAACCGCTGGCGCCTCAACCCCAAAGAGATAATACTGGCTCGGTATAACCCCGAATACCCTATGCTTTGTTCCTCGATGAAAGAGATGGATAAAATAGGGCCGGCTTTTATCCTCTTCATACTTGCGATAGATGGAATCCTTTAAATAGTATCTATAGACAAAAGGTCGTAGATGAAATCGGCCATTGCTCTCGGTAAAATGGATTTTTGTTGGTGGGGCATAGCACATCGTTCGATTTTGCAAATCATAAGGGTACGGCGCAATAAAATCGGCAAATATGGCGGTTAAATAAAGAAAAAGCAGGGCGACCAGAGCAAAATATGCCAGTTTATTCCTTCTTTTTAACCTTCTTAAAACCTCTTTCATCTATATCTTATTCTTGGGTCGGCAAAGGCTAAAAGGATATCGGCAATAAGGTTACCGAGGATAAGGAGAACCCCGCCCACCAAAAGAGAGGCCATCACCACATAGAGGTCCTGGGTCATCACCGCCTCAAGCATCAACCTTCCTAAACCGGGCCAGGAAAGAATAATCTCCACCAATGCCACTCCGGAAAGCAGCCCCGAGAGCTCATAACCAAAAATTGTAATTAAAGGATTTACGCTATTGCGCAGGATATGTTTATAGATAACCTTTCCCTCCGATAAACCTTTGGCTCTTGCCGGGGTGACATAAGGGGCGCGGAGATTCTCCAAGAAATTTCCCCGCATCACCCGAAAAAGCCCCCCAAAACTACAAACCACCAGAACTAAAGTTGGCAGTATTAAATGATGAATTCGATCGGCAAATTTACCCAGGGCGGAGAATTCTTCGTAACGGATACTGGTTACGCCACCAATGGGAAACCAGCCGGTTTTAGCGGAAAAACAGAGTAAAAGAAGGGCCAAAAAGAAGGAGGGAACAGAAATCCCAACAAAGGCAAAGCCGGAGAGTAATCTATCCTGGACTCTATTTTCCTTCAAAGCGGCAAAAATTCCTAAAGGAATGGAGATAAGCCAGGTAAGAATCATCACCGAGACAGAAAGTAAAATGGTATTAAGGAGCCTTCCTTTAATGATCGCGAAAACCGGAATATGGTAGGTGAAGGAGATGCCAAAATTAAGGTGGCAGATATTGAAAAGCCAGCGTAGGTACTGGATAATCAATGGCTTATCTAAAGCGAACTCCTGCCGCAATTGAGTAATGGTCTCGGGACTTACCTCCGGATTCATCGCCATCCTGGTGAAGTAATCCCCGGGAGCCAATTGAATGATGAGAAAAGAGATAAAGGTCATCCCAATGACTAAGGGAAGTAAATGAAGGAAACGCCGATAAATATATCTAAGCACGAAGCCTCCTTATAGTAAAAATGGCTACTATTTTGTAGTAACCATTATAGCATAAAATAATATGAATATGTTAGCTCTATTAAATCATCAGGTCGCCACCATTGATATCTAAGGAGGGAACCTCAACTTTTACCCATGTATTGAACCTGCGCAACCAAAAATTTGACAAGGTTGGGGGGGGGTGATACACTGATTACAGAAAAAGATAGAGAAAATTTTGACAGGGAGTTGAAA
>DAOWFY010000087.1 GCA_030637775.1 bacterium
ACTGGGAACTTTATTGCCCTGTCTGTCAGAGACCCTTAAGGCCAATCGGTACTGAAGAATTGGCTAAATTGAATGTAAACTCAATCTATGCCATCACTAAGAAAACCCAGGAGGAGATGGTCTTAAATATCGGCAAAACCTATGGAATCCCAGTAGTTGCTCTTCGTTTCTTTAATGTCTATGGTCCAAGACAGAGCCTTTCCAATCCCTATACCGGGGTAATGGCCATTTTCCTATCAAGAATTAAGAGCAGCAAAACCCCGATTATCTATGAGGATGGTAGTCAATCCAGAGATTTCATTTCGGTCAATGATGTGGTAAGAGCAAATATTTTAGCGATGGAGAAGAAAAAGGCAGATTATCAGATTTTTAACGTGGGTTCAGGGAAGCCAACTTCCATCCTAAAAATAGCAGAAAGGTTAGTTCAAGCAACAGGGAAATCGATAAAACCTGAAATTACCAATAAATTCCGTAAAGGTGATATCCGGCATTGCTTTGCCGATATCGCCAAAATAAAAAGGCTCCTGGGCTTTCAACCAAAGGTAAATCTGAAAGAAGGAATAGAGGAATTGGTTGACTGGTCAAGGAGTGTGGAGGCAAAGGATTTTTTTGAGAAGGCAGCAGGAGAACTAAAGAAAAAAGGACTGGTTTAACAGTATAAAATGACGCAAGTCATGAATTTTTCCATTATTATCCCCGCCCATAATGAGGAGGATTCTCTAAAAAGAACAATTTCCTCTTTAGAGAACACCCTTTCTGCCACTGAAGCTTTGGCGTCCGCCGCCGATTTAATGGTGGGCGATTATGATTTTGAAATCGTTATTGTTAATGACCATTCTACCGATAAAACTGTTAGTACTGTACAAGAATTAATGAAAAAATATTCCAATATTAAACTGCTCCATAATCTCGGCAGAAGAGGTTTTGCCTCCACCTTAATCGCTGGATTTAGGCAAGCAAAAGGAGAATTTCTCGTTCCGCTAATGGCCGATGGTTGTGATGACCCGGATACTGTTAGAAAGATGTATAAAAAGACAGAGGAAGGTTACGATCTTATCTGCGCTTCTCGCTATACCAAAGGAGGAAAAAGAATTGGCGGCCCAAAACCAAAAGGCTTTTTCTCTGAATTTGTTGGCAAAAGCCTTCATTTCTTTATTAGAATTCCCACCACAGATATCGCCAATGCCTTCAAACTATACCGAAGAAGCACTCTGGAGAAGATAAAGATAGGCAATAGTGATTTTGCCATCTCAATGGAGATTGCCTTGAAAATGTATTATCAGGGATTTAGAATCGCTGAGGTACCAACCTGCTGGAAAGGAAGAAAGCAGGGCAAGTCTAAGTTCCAAATTTTAAAAATTGCTCCCATCTACCTCAAATGGTATCTCTGGGCACTATATAAGTATTTAATAAGGAAAAAAGAACCTGTTTTGTTTGTCCCGTACTCAGAAAAACATAATGGTTAGGCAAATATATTACCTAATTGAATCAATATTCCCACCAATCAAAATAATTAGAAATTGTCATCGCAAATTTTTCGGAGCCAAAAGGTACAAATACCTATTCGAAATTATTAAAAATAATAGATGTAGAAGAATTATGGAGATAGGCACTTGGAACGGCGAACACGCATTGCAGATGATCCGACAAGCAAAAAAATTTCATGGGAGGAGTGTGGAATATTATGGTTTTGATCTATTTGAACTTTTGGATGATAAGGTATGTTCAAAAGAACTTTCGAAAAAACCCACAAAATTAAAAGACGTGGCAAGAAAACTTCAAAAAACTAATTGTAAGATAAAATTATTTCGGGGAGGCACAAAAGAAACATTGCCTAAGAGTGTTGGAAAATTACCAAAGATGGATTTTATTTTTATTGATGGAGGTCATAGCATTGGAACTATCGAAAATGACTGGGAATATACCCAACAGTTTATGGCAAAGCATACTATTGTGATATTTGATGATTATTGGAACAGGGAAAATGCTGGTTGCAAAAAAGTTATAGAAAAAATTGATAGGTCAAAATTCAGTGTGGAGATTCTCCCGATACAAGATAAATTCAAAGGAACCTCAGGTATCTTAAAAATTAATTTTGTGAAGGTCCGAAAGTCCAAAAATAAACTCTAATTGAGTGGTAAGGTAGTTATCTGTATTAATCTGCGATTTATTTCAATGAAACTATCCGACTATAACTATTTTCTACCAAAGGACCTCATTGCCCAGCTGCCACTTTTGGAGAGAGAAAGAGCAAGGCTATTGGTCATCAAAAGAAAAGAGAAAGAAATTGAGCACTGCCTCTTTCCCGCTCTTCTCGACTATCTTTCTTCCGGGGATCTTCTGGTTTTAAATGATACTAAGGTGATTCCCGCCCGGCTCCGAGGAAAGAAGGAAACAGGGGGAAGAGCAGAACTTTTACTTCTTCACAGATTAGAAGAAAATATCTATGAAGCATTAGCCAGACCAAGAATAAAGGTTGGCTCGACCATCTCCTTTAATAAAGGAATAAAAGCAAAAATCCTGGAGAGGAAAAATGGGAAAGATAGAGTAAAGTTCCTTTATCCGGGAAGGATAGAGGAAATATTAGAGAAGATTGGCGAGATTCCTCTTCCTCCCTATATTAAGCGCAAGCCTTTACCTATTGATATGACTTATTACCAGACCGTCTATAGCAAGAGGGATGGGGCGATTGCCGCTCCCACCGCTGGCCTCCATTTTACTGAAGGCTTTTTGCAGAAAGTAAAAGAAAAAGGAGTGAACATCGCTTTTGTTACCTTAAATATCGGCTGGGGAACTTTTAAGCCCATCAGAGAGGAAAATATTGAAAAGCATCGGATGGAAAAGGAATATTTTGAACTTCCTTTCCCCGCGGCTAAGTTGATTAATAAGACTAAAAAGGATGGCAAAAGAATCATTGCGGTGGGAACGACCAGTGTGCGGGTTTTAGAGGCAACGGCCAGAAGTAATGGGCGGGTAGAGCCTAAGAAAGGTTGGACTTCGTTATATATTTACCCAGGGTATAAATTTAAGATTACCGAGAGCATCCTCACCAATTTTCATCTTCCCTCTACAACCCTCTTCCTTTTAATTGCCGCTTTTGCCGGGAAGGAATTGATTCAGAGAGCCTATCAGGAAGCTATAGAAAGAAAATACCGCTTTGCCAGTTATGGCGATGCGATGCTGATTTTGTAGAAATTACTCCTTCCATTTGTACATCTGGTTATAGCGAAAGGTCATCTCGCCTGCCACATAACCCTTATACCACTTTACATGACCATCGGCAAAGAGGATATTCTGTCCGTTATTATGCACCGGATGACCAACGCAATTCTGGCTATAGTCATCCTTATCGCAATCAGGTTCGCTAAATGAATAACTGGTATCTCCACCAAGAACAAAGGCAGATGTATATTTAATTCTTGAGCGTCTTACTGAAGCTCGTTCCGTAAACTCTGTAGCAACATAGGCCGCCCGCGTTCCTAAGAAGTAACCATAGTCTGAACGTCGAAAGGAAGGACAGCGATAGACCTCTTTATTCTTAATATAGGGATGAAGTTGGTACATCCAACCGAATTGTCCATCATCTTCGTCCTTCACCCCCCAGGCTACTGAGCCGGTAGCACGAGGATACAGGTTATTGTGGTCATCGGCATAGAGAGAAGAGCAAGATAAATTTGTTTGAGATTGGAGATACATTTTGCTGCTCTGGCCATCTCTCTGGCTTTAGAGAGTGCGGGCAAAAGCATCGCCGCCAGGATAGCGATAATAGCGATAACTACCAAAAGTTCGATTAAAGTAAACGATTTTCGGTTTCGCAAACCCTTCTTTATTCTTTTAGTTTTCATTATCCTTTTCCTCCTTTTCGTTTACCTCACCGACCAAACCGTGCGTGCGGTTTTCCCTCACACGGCTTTCCCCCTTTAGTATACT
>DAOWFY010000104.1 GCA_030637775.1 bacterium
AAACTTAACTGTTACGACAGGGGTAAAATCGGAGGAGAGGAATGGCTAAAAGAATTAGAAAAGCGACTGAATTCTTTAAACGACTTTTTCGGATAAACCTGCTACATAGATAGAGGATGGAAAAAATATTAAAAAAGATGAGGCTAAAGTATTTTAACTGGTATTCAAATAATTTCGTGGAGTATGTTTCTAATTAGCGATTGTACAGTAGAAGAAATATGCCCTAATTTTTTTCTAATTAATCGTTGGTCGATTGTTATCAATTTGCCAAGTTTGACTAATGATTGTTTTGGTAACCCAGCAAGTTTTTGGTCTAAGGGAGATAGTAAATATTCATCTTTTTCAGTCTTGCCTGAAATATGTGATGTGATAGCAGCAAGAATTAGATCATTTCTCTTTTTGTTGTACCAATTTGCTGATACAATAAGTGCTGGTCTTTGTTTGCTACCAGATAGAAGAGTCCTCTTTGTTTTCCCAGAATTTAAAAGAAGATTCCGCAAGTTTCAAGAGCTCAAGATCTCCAAATTTAATTTTTAATAATTGGGGCAACTTTATGAGTAATTTCCGTTGTTTTTCAGGTTCAAATTTCTTAATTGCTCTTTCAACTTCTAACAAAGATAAATTCTGTGTTCCCATTGTATTTCCCTCCCAGAATCTTGTATGCTACCTTTTTATTTTATAATGAATGTCAAAGAATGTCAATAGGACCCTTCACAAAGGCTCAGGGTGAGACTTTATGCCAGATTGCCACGGGACGGAGTTTACACTGAACCCTTCGCTTGTCATTCTGAGCCAAAGGCGAAGAATCTCGCTCAGGACAGGCTCCGTGAATGTGTCCCTCGCAATGACAAAAAGCGCCAAATTGTCGTTTGATGCAAAGAAAAAGGTGTTGGGCGGGAATGCCTTGAGTGTGATTAAACCTTGTGGATCACGATTGCCGCATTATAATCATCCTGATAAAGCAACCTTTTAATATATGAAAGGACTAATATGACTTCTCGAGAAAGGCTTTTGGCCGCCATGAAGTGCCAACCGGTAGACAGAGTGCCAATCTATATTAGAGGATTATTTGTCTATAATGAAAAAAGGATAAAGGAGAAGGATGGCAGTTTTTTACCTTTAATAGAAGCGGTAAAAGAGGATGCTGACTATTATCAATGGTGGCCTTATGCTACCAGCTGGGAAATGTTTTTTATTGCCAGTGGGGTAAGAGTAAAAGAAGAGGAGATATGCTTATCAGATAAGCCTAAAAAGTGGATTTATCGAACTTCTATCTCTACCCCTAAAGGAGAATTGGTCCAGGAATATACCCGTCCTGAAGGTCAGCCGGGATACGTGACTAAGCACCTTATTCAGAATGAGGAAGATGCAGAAAAGGTAAAAGCAATTCCTTATCAGCCTTTAAGACCCGATGTCTCTATTTTTTTTGATTACGAGAAGAGAGTTGGGGATAAGGGTTTTATAATGACCGGTATTGATGATGCTATCGAGAGGGTCAGTACGCTTTTAGGTTCGGAATTATTAGCTATCTGGAGTATCGAAAAGAGAAAGATTATCTTAGAGTTACTTGATATTTTTACCGAAAGGATTAAGGGGTTAGCGGATTACTTTATCACTCAAGGGGTGGGTCCAGTTTTTGATGCTGTTGGGCCAGAACAGGCACTCCCTCCTTTACAGTCCCCTGAGGATTTTGAGGATTTTGTCTTCAATTATGATAGAAAAATCATCAGATTAGTACAAGAAAAGGGGGGTATTTTCCATCTTCACTCTCACGGGAAATTAAAAGCAGTACTTAAGAAATTTGCCGAAATGGGGATGAACTGTCTGCATCCTTTGGAATCGCCACCTATGGGTGATGTGACATTAACTGAAGGCAGGGCAATTTTAGGAGATAAGGTCTGTATTGAGGGCAACATTCAAATCGGGGATATCTTTACCGAAGAACCGGCACTATTTCGCAAGAGAGTGAAGGAAACCGTAGAAGAAGGCAAGAAAATTGAAAATTTTATTCTCTGTCCCACCGCTTCTCCTTATCTTCCGGTTCTTAATGAGACTGCTCTGTCTAATTACATTTCTATGGTTAAAATTGGTCATCAGTTAGGGACCTATTAATTAATAAAAATGTGGCGTGGTGGTATTATCGGTCTTGGGCCAAACGGAAAAGCGCATTTACAGGTTCTACTGACTTTTCCTGAGGTAAAGATAGAGGCTGTCTCTGATATAAAAAGGGAAGTAACAGAAGAGATAGAAAAGAACTTTGGAATAAGGGGTTTTTCTGATTATCGTTCTCTGTTGAAACTGAACCTTGACTTTATCTACATCTGCACCCCTAACGATTTACATCAGGAGATGGTAATAGAAACAGCGCGCTCCGGTGTAAAAGCAATCTTCTGCGAAAAGCCCATTGCTCTTACCTTAGAAGATGCGGATGAGGTGATTTCAGAAGTGAAGAAAACCAAGACGAAGGTTTTAGTTAATTATTCCTTTCCCTTTACTCCGGAGATTAAAAAAATAACGGAAATCTTTAAACAAGGAGATTTGGGAGAACTGGTCTTTTGCTGGAGTCGAAGATTTAAGGGGGCAAATTTCTTTATGCAAAAGTCTACTGGGCCCTGGATGAAGAAATCAGCCTCCTGGGGAGGCTGGCTTATTCACCATACCACCCATGATCTGGAGTGGATGTCAAGAATAGGAGGAAGGGTCAAAGAACTTTATGGTAAGACCTTTACTACTAATCCCGACCCTCTTGCGATTGAAAGTACCTGGGCGATAATAACCTTTGAGAAGGTGGGAATAGGTATCGTGGGAGATACTCTTGATGGGATGGCCGACCAATCTATGGGTATTCAGGGAAGGAAGGGATGTATTATTTTAGACAAAGAAAATAAAGTTCGCATCAGGTCTGAAGGGATGGAAAGGTTTGAGGAACTAGAATTGGTAATTAAAGGGGAGAGGAATAAGTATCTCCTTTCTGCCCGGCATTTCCTCCGGATCATGGAAAAAGGGATTAAGCCGGTTGTAGGTCTGGAAGAAGCAAAGGAAGCTTTAAGATTGGCTTTAGCTATTAGAAGCTCTGCCCGGGAGAAAAGAATAATAAGATTAAATGAATTTAGCGCAGAAGGGAAGCAGGGATGAAAAAGATAATTATTATACCGAGATAAAATGAAAAAAATCATTTTTGCTTATAGTCTTTCAATCTTATTTGTCTTATCATCTTTTGCTCTTGCCGAAGAAAAGGTTTATACCTGCTCTCGGCTGACTAAAGAGCCTGTTTTAGATGGAAGGATAGAGGAGCCCGCCTGGAAGAATATCCCGGAGGCAGGTGATTTTGTCATCTTAAAAACAGAATCACTAGCCACAAAACAGACCTCTTTTAAGATAGGATATAATGATGAAGCAATATATATCGGGATCAAGTGTGTTGAACCGGAGATGGAAAAGATAGTAGTAAAGGATGGCCATACGGATTTCACAAACCTCTGGAATGAAAACAGTATCGAGATATTTATCTTCCCAAAAGGAACAGATAACTACTATCATTTTGTAGTCAGTTCTATTGGTTCTCGTTGGAACGGCATCGGAAAAGGTGACCCCAAAATACCCCTGCTTAACTGGCAGGCAAAGAGTTATAAAGGAGAAGATTTCTACTCAATAGAAATAAGGATTCCCTTTGAGATTTTTTATACTGTTCCGGAAAAGGGTGAAAAATGGCGTATAAATATAGCCCGCAATAACTATACCGGCTCAAGAGAAAAATATACCTGCTGGCCGTATTTAAAGATGGGATTCCATGACCTGGATAACTTTGGAAAGATTATCTTTCCTGAAAAAGTCCCTGACGAGAAGATAAGATCTAGTGCAGTTTCTTACTTTAGGGGGAAAATCTCTGCCAGCCTTAAAATCCTTTCTAACTTCAAGAAAGAACTTCCCCAAAGAGAAACAGACTTTCTTATCATAAACCTTATCGAGGGAGCACCAGAAACGGCTAAATCAAATGAATTGGAAAGAGTTGGATTTAACAGTGTTGGAAAAGGATTAAAAGTTGAGAAATGGCAAAACTTGGTGAGCATGCGGACAAAGCTGTATCAATAAAATTTGAGCACTTAAAGAAACCCGGGGGTCTGGCCAAGCGGCACTACAGGTTAGCCAATAGGGCGGCAAAGTATGTCCTTGCCGGGCTGGAGCGTCCATGGCCGGATTCAGATGCTATGCGTTTTGGGAAACATCCAAAAAGTGCTTCATCTGTCCAGCCTCTCAGAAATAGCGGGCATGGTCTCTGGGGCAACGCCAGAGCAGCAGTGGGTCTCGCAATACTCTCTAAAGTGGGCAGTTACGATCCATCATTAGCTGGAGGAGCTTCAAGGGAAGAAATCTGTCGCGTTGCCCAGGCGATAATAAAATACGTTGCTCTAAGTCATTCTACGCAAGACCCTCGTTTCACCTGCGACGTAACGCAATACAGACAATTCAAGGAGTTTGGTCCCGAATGGGGATTATCATGGCAGTCACCTGCTTATGCCGCAGAGCTTGCGCTTGGGGCCTGGCTTCTCTGGGAGCACCTTTCCCCAGATGTGCGAACTGTTGTAAACAACATTCTTACCGCTGAGGTAGAGTTCAATCTGGATCGGCCTACCTATCTGAAGATGCCCGGTCGGTGTAATTGCGATCCCAATGTCTGGACAGGCCTTCCAAATGCTTATGCGGTTAATATGCTGCCTGAAGATGCCAGATGCGATACCTGGGGGGAGGATATGTTCCGCTGGATGTTTAACTCCTTTGGTCTGCCTGAAGACCTTACCTCAAACCACATTGTTGACGCTCGTCCCCTCAAGGAGCGTATGGAGTATGCAAGCTTAAACGAGGATTGCACAATGGAAAATCACGGATTCTTCCACCCTCAATACCTGCACATTTACAACTTACTCCAGCAAGCAGCGCTTCCCTTTGGGCTCGCAGGTAATCCGATACCTGAGGTAATCGGTCTTCATCGGAAGGTAATCTTTGAGCGAATAAAAAGCCAGGTTTCCTGGGAAGGACATTTTTTCTACAGCAATGGCTTTGACTGGCGTCCTTTCGCAGGTGCTCAAGAGATGGGCGCATGGATGCATATGTTGTATGGCGATGCCGATGGCGCTGCCCTGGAGAAAAAAGGAGTTGAATCTAAAGAGGTATCCATGAACCGTTTCAATACCGGCGCAGTGGAAAAGGATGTAGAAGATGTTGAGTCCGATGGTCATAACGTAAGTTCTTTAGGGAGTTCTGCTAAGCTTTATCTGGGTCATTGCCTGTTTTTGCCTGAGGTTAAGCCAACACCATGGGAGGAAATGAATTGCGCACAAATCAAGACTGGAGAATACCCTCATATTAAAATGCTCTACAAGCGTACGGAACGCACTTTCTGCTCCTGGAGCAGTGGTCCCCTGAGCAATTACTATATCAGGAGGGAGCAACTATCCGAGAAAGATGTGCCACGGCATGCTGTATGCGCATTAGTCACAACCAAGGGTGCAGATTGGGTTCTGGCTCCGGGGTGTTTAAACTTGAAGGGCGAGATTGAGGCAATGCCCCTTGCTCCTCTTCCTCCGGAAGCGGAGCGATGGACAGAGGATGTGGTCCGTTTTACCAGTGAAGTGCATGGGGAGGATTTTACCTGGATCGGGGAAGTCAAGACCAACCAGGACTGTCTTTTGCGACGCTATGCGTTTGTGACCTTGCCCAAAGATCAGGTGCTTTATGTTGAATCTTTACAGCCTCTTGTCGGTTTGCGCATCAATAAGATAGCCACCGGACAGATAAGCATTTTCAACGAGGATGCAGGTGCTCCCTTCACAGATAATAAGGTAGAGCTCTATACAGACACGGGAAAAAACTGTATGATTGGGCATACCAAAGAAGAGAAGGCGGAAACCATTGATTTAGATAGTCGGTGGTTTAACATTGATAATATTCTTGGTCTGGTACCTTTAGCATCAAAAGGTGTGAGATATTTAGCGGAACATCGGCGCACAGGACGGGGGCTTCTGATTGATCGGCTTATCACCAACTTCAGTGAAACGCCTGTAAATGCTGCTCCCCATATTCAAGGTCAACTATCATGCTTTGGACTGTTGATTCTTCCAGGACACAGTGCAGAAGAAACAGCCAGGGTAGCATCTACGGTTCACTTCTTGCATAATACACCTCTACGATTTTCAATTTGTGTTGGCGACTGGACTGTTTCAGGCAACTGGAGTGCTAAAGCATGGAATGATGTGGCGCCACTTTCAGTACAAGTGGGAAAAAGGTAGTTCAAATTATTTCAGGAGGGAAAAATGCAAAAGAGAAAAAATGTTTTTAGATTATTAGGAATAGCGATTATTTTGCTTTTTGGGTGCTGGACAGTCAGCAAAACAGATGCCTCAAGCTCGGGAAAGACTGGAGAAAAGGAAAAATTTCCTGCCGTATTCTGCCCTTCTCTATCTTCTGAACCCACTATTGACGGAAGGATAAAAGAAAATGAATGGCAGAATGCTTCAAAGGTTTCTAATTTTATCCGCCTGGACGGGGGCACGGCAAAAGAGCAGACAGACGTATTTGTCGGCAGAGACAAAAACAATTTATACATTGCCTTTCGCTGTTACGAGCCAAGATTAAAGGACTTAAAAATCTCATGCACCGAGCATAACGGAAATATATGGCAGGACGATGATATAGAAGTATTTATAGATACTAATATGGACAGGATAACCTATTTCCAGTTTATCTCTAATCCGATAGGAGCCAAATTTGAAGGGGCCAAATTTAAAACAAGATTTGAAAGTAGCTGGAATGGCCCCTGGAGTGCTAAAGGCTTAATTAATGAAA
>DAOWFY010000162.1 GCA_030637775.1 bacterium
GGAAGCCTTGCCTACCGGCAGGCAGGTTATTAACATTATTCACAGTTTTAACTCCCCCTTGGAGAACCCCCATTAACTATGAATAATATTTACCCTAACTCTTACCTATGTGTCTGAACCCAGACACTAAATATTTAGTATTTTTTATTTGTGGTATAATAAAAGAGGGAGGGAAAAAGAATGGGTATTGATTATTTTGTTCCCAGTGATTATCATCTAAAATATCTTGCCTCATTGAAACCGGAGATGGTCTTCTCTAAAAAGGGAGAAAATCCTGTTTTATGGCAGAGAATTTTGCGGGCTCGCCTGAAGGAACTGCTGGGTGATTTTCCCAGAAAGAAAGTTCCTTTAAAACCTAAAATTTTGCAGCGCAAGGAATTCCGTGATTACTTCCGGGAAAGACTGGTCTTCACCAGTGAGCCATTTGCCGACATCCCCGCCTATCTCCTTATTCCTAAAAATGTTTCCTTGCCGGTTCCGGCGGTGGTTTGCCTGCAGGGTCATAGCCCAGGGATGTATATCTCTATCGGTGAGGCAAGGAGCAAGCATGATAAAAAATCAATCGCCGGGGACAGGGACTTTGCCCTCCAGAGCGTAAAAGAAGGTTATCTTGCTTTAGCCATTGAACAGAGATGCTTTGGCGAGAGAAAGGAAACAAAGCAGAAAGCCCGGGCTGCACATGGGTGCCAGGATGCGGCGATGCACTCTCTCATTTTAGGCAAGACCCTCATTGGGGAGCGGGTCTGGGATGTAATCAGGGGGATTGACTATTTAGAGGGAAGAAAAGAGGTTGATAAAAAGCGGATTGCTTGCCTGGGAAATTCTGGCGGGGGCACAATTACCTTCTTTGCGGCCTGTATTGATAAGAGGATAAAGGTAGCTATTCCCTCCTGTTACTACTGCAGTTTCTCTCATAGCATTATGAGGATTTATCACTGTGTTGATAACTACATTCCCGGAATAATGAGGTTAGCCGACATCGGGGATCTTGCTGGTCTCATTGCTCCCCGAGCATTAATCGTTGTTGCCGGAGAAAAGGACCTAATCTTCCCCATTAAAGGGGTAAGGGAAGCATTTCAGCAAACCAAGAGGATTTATAAAGCATTTAAAGCGGAAAAGTATCTTCATCTCTTAGTGGGTAAAGGAGGTCACCGTTTCTACAAAGACCTTGCCTGGCCAGTGATTAAGAATCAGCTATAAGCCCACAATGAAGAAGATTATGAGATATCTTATTGGAATTGATGTTGGGACAACGGGAGCAAAAGCACTTTTAATCGATGAGAAAGGCAAAATTATTGCCAAGGGAAGCCAGGAATACCCCCTTCTCACTCCAAAAATAGGCTGGGCCGAGCAGAACCCGGAGGATTGGTGGAAAGCAACAAGAAGAGCGATTGGTGAGGTTCTAAAAAGCTCTGGGATCAATAGTGCCGATGTAAAAGGTATTGGTCTTTCCGGCCAGATGCACGGGGCGGTCTTCCTCGATAAGAAAGGTAAGATCTTAAGACCGGCCATCCTCTGGTGTGACCAGAGAACGGAAGATGAATGCAGAAAGATCAATGAGATTGTTGGCGAGCAGAAGGTTTTAGAGCTTACCTCTAATCCCGTCCTTACCGGCTTTACCGCTCCCAAGATTCTCTGGGTAAAAAGACATCAACCAGAAATCTATGAAAGGACCGATAAAATCCTTCTTCCCAAAGACTATATTCGCTATAAACTTACCGGCGTATTTGCCAGTGAGGTCTCTGATGCCTCCGGCACCTCCCTTTTTAATGTTAGAGAAAGAAAGTGGTCAAAAGTAATGTTGGATAAATTAGGGATTGATTCCTCCCTCCTGCCTCCCGTCTATGAATCGCAAGAGATCAGCGGCAGAATCAATAAAAAGGCAGCAAAAGAGACGGCTCTTGCTGAAGGAACTCCTGTCGTAGGAGGAGCCGGGGATCAGGCCGCCGGTGGTCTGGGCAACGGCATCGTTGAGAAAGGAATAGTCTCCTCTACCATTGGCACCTCAGGGGTCATTTTTGCCTACGCCGAAAGAGCCAGGGTTGATAAGGCCGGCCGGGTGCATACCTTCTGCCATGCGGTAGAGAAGGCCTGGCATATTATGGGGGTGATGCTTTCTGCGGGTGGTTCCCTACGCTGGTTCCGGGATAATTTCTGCTGGGAAGAAATTAAAGAAGCCAAAAGGAAAGGGATTGATCCTTATGAACTCCTTACAGAAAAAGCAAAGAAGGTTCCTCCTGGCTCTCAAGGATTAATTTTCCTCCCCTATCTGATGGGGGAGAGAACCCCCCATAAGGACGCAAGAGCAAGAGGAGGATTCTTTGGACTTACCACCTCTCACAAAAAGGAGCATCTTATCCGCAGTATTATGGAAGGAGTGGCCTTTGGGCTAAAAGATTCTTTAGAAATTTTAAAGGAACTGTCAATAGAAATTAAAGAAATCCGGGCCTCCGGTGGCGGAGCGAGGTCTTCTCTCTGGTGTCAGATCGCGGCAGATATTTTTGGTAAAAAGGTTCTCCGTTCCAATATTAAAGAAGCTCCTGCCCACGGTGTTGCTCTTTTAGCCGGGGTCGGCAGTGGAATTTTTGAGAATATCCGGTCTGCCTGTAAGAAAACGATTAAGGTTATTGATACCATCGAGCCCGTTCCAGAAAATATAGAGCAATATGAAAAATACTACCAAGTCTATCATTCCCTTTATCCTGCCTTGAAGCCTTCCTTTGACAAACTGTCCACAATATGATAAAGTGAGGCGTAATGAAAAAAGAAAAAGTTTATTTTGGGAAAGGGGGAAGGAAAGAGGCGAGAGCGAATGTAAAACTTGCCGCAGGTAAAGGCGAGATCAAGATTAATGAAAGGAAACTGGAGGAATACTTTCCCAATAAGTTTTTGCAAGAAGAGGTAATAAAACCATTAAAGGTCACAGAAAGTAAAGAAAAGTTTGATATTCTCGGCAGAGTTACCGGTGGCGGTATCAATGGCCAAGCCGATGCCTTAAAATTGGGAATTGCCCGGGCGCTGGTGGCACAAGATGAAAAACTCAGAGAGGTCTTAAGAAAAAATGACCTCCTTACCCGAGACCCGCGGATGAAGGAGCGCAAGAAATACGGCCAAAAGGGGGCACGCAAGCGATTCCAGTGGACTAAGAGATAATTATATCGACGAAAAAAAATATTGACAAACTTAAATTAGAAGCAGAAGAAAA
>DAOWFY010000067.1 GCA_030637775.1 bacterium
AGATGGAAATAATTTCTTTGGATAAAATTAAGAAAACTAAAAATCTTGTTCTTGCTATTGGCTGTTTTGATGGGCTTCATCTCGGGCATCAGAAGATTATTCGAGTGGTTGTCTCCGAGGCAAAAAAGAAGGGAGGAACAAGCGCGGTTCTTACCTTCAATCGCCATCCTCGTTCCGTTATTGAGAAAATTGAGGTTCCCTTTTTAATCTCTCCGGAAGAAAAGTTTAAATTGCTTGATGAATGGGGTATTGATTTAGCTATCATAGCAAATTTTAATCAGAGGTTTGCCAATCTTTCTGCTAAAGCATTCTGCGAGAAAATCCTGAAAAAAAGATTAGCGGTAAAGGAAATTGTTGTTTCCTCTGATTTCAGATTCGGAAAAGATAGAGATGGCGATGTTCAACTGCTGAAAAATATGGGAAAGAAATGTGATTTTTCTGTAAGAACAATCAGACCCTTGAAGATAAAAAATGCGATTGTCAGCAGCAGTTTCATTCGCAATCTTATTAAAGAGGCAAAATTGAAAGAGGCAGCAATATATCTTGGTCGCGATTTTTCTCTCGACGGGGTGGTTATTCCGGGAGAAAAACGGGGGAGAATCCTGGGATACCCGACGGCAAACCTGAAAGTTAATTATTCCCTAAATCTTCCCTGCGGCGTCTATGCAATAAGAGCAAAGGCAGATGAGAGAGAATGCAATGGTTTAAGCAATATTGGTCTTCGCCCTACATTTAACGCTGATAGCAAATCTCCCACGATAGAAGTGCATCTTTTCGATTTTGAGGGAGACCTCTACGATAAAAGGGTAAAGATTATTTTTAAACAAAAGATTCGGGATGAAATTGATTTCTCCGAGAATAGTTCATTGTTGTTGAAGCAGATTAAGAAAGACGAAAAAAGAGCTAAGAAAATGTTGAAAGGGGAGTAAAATGGCAAAGTACGTTTATTTCTTTGGCGATGGAAGAGCAGAGGGTAATGGCAAAATGAAGGATCTTTTGGGGGGAAAGGGTGCCGGCCTTGCGGAGATGACCAATAGCCGGGTGCCTGTTCCTCCCGGATTCACAATTATAACAAAGGTTTGTAATTACTCCTATAAGAATAAGGGACGTTTACCTTCAGGACTGGAAGAGGAGATGAAAAAAAATATCCAGAGATTGGAAAGAGCGATGGGAAAAAGATTTGGCGATTCAGTAAATCCTCTCCTGGTTTCCGTCCGCTCGGGAGCAAAGTTCTCTATGCCCGGAATGATGGACACCGTCCTGAATTTAGGCCTTAACGATAAGACAATCAAGGGTTTAATGGGAAAGACCAATGATGAGAGATTTGCCTGGGATGCCTACCGGAGGCTGATTCAGATGTTTGGTAATGTTGTGATGGGTATCGAGAAGAGTAAATTTGAAAGGTTGCTGGATAAAAAAAAGAGGGAAAAAGGAATTAAATTTGATCACCAACTACAAGTAGATAACCTGAAAGATTTGGTTGTCCGATTTAAAGGGGTTTATAAGAAAGAGACAGGAAAAGATTTTCCTTCCGATTCCTTGAGGCAACTGAAGATGGCAATAGACAGTGTCTTCAAATCCTGGAATAATCCGAGAGCGGTTACCTACAGGAGATTAAATAAAATTCCTGATGATCTGGGTACAGCGGTCAATGTTCAAGTAATGGTCTTCGGCAATATGGGAAATGATTCTGGAACCGGGGTTGGCTTTACCAGAGACCCGGCTACCGGGGAAAAGAAATTTTATGGGGAATATTTACTTAATGCCCAGGGGGAGGATGTTGTTGCCGGGGTGCGTACACCCATCCCGATAGAAAATTTAAAAAAGGAAATGCCAAGGATTTATCAACAATTAAAGGAAATTACCACAAACCTGGAAACCCATTACCGGGATACCCAGGACTTTGAATTTACGATCGAGAATGGAAAGCTGTTTATGCTTCAGACCAGAACCGGTAAACGTACCGCTTTTGCCGCGGTGAAGATTGCTGTAGATATGGTGAAAGAAGGTCTCATTACCAAGGAAGAGGCTTTAATGAGGATGGCTCCGGAGCAGATCGATCAACTTTTGCATCCTATTCTTGATCCCCAGGCTAAGATAGAGGTCATTGCTAAGGGTTTGCCTGCCTCCCCCGGGGCCGCCAGTGGCGCAGTTACCTTTACTGCGGAAGAAGCGGTAGAAAAGAGTAAAAGAGAGCCGGTGATTTTGGTACGAATGGAGACCTGTCCGGATGACATCCAT
>DAOWFY010000048.1 GCA_030637775.1 bacterium
ATGAGATAAAGGTTCCCGAAGCCATCAGAAGCCGTGCTAAAGGAGCAGTTGATAGGATGTTAAGGATTGTAAGATAAAATGAAAATATATGAAGATATTACCGAGACAATCGGCAGGACTCCTTTGGTGAGGTTAAACAAGGTAACCGCTGGCCTGGAAGCTCAGATAGTAGCCAAATTAGAATCATTTAATCCTCTTGCCAGTGTGAAGGACAGAGTGGGAGTCTCAATGATCGAGGAGGCCGAAAAGAAAAGCCTCCTTAAAAAGGATACCGTAATTATTGAACCAACCAGTGGCAATACGGGCATTGCTTTAGCCTTTGTCTGTGCAGCCCGTGGTTATAAACTAATCCTTACGATGCCGGATAATATGAGCATTGAGAGGAAAGCACTTTTAGGACTTTTCGGAGCAGAATTGGTTTTGACACCAGGCTCGGAAGGAATGACGGCAGCAATAAAAAAAGCGGAGGAGCTGAAAAAAAGGATCCCAAATTCTTTTATGCCCGGCCAGTTTAAAAATCCAGCTAATCCTGAGGTTCACCGGAAAACTACCGCCGAAGAAATCTGGAAGGATACCGAGGGAAAAGTGGATATCCTGATTTCCGGGGTAGGAACTGGAGGAACAATTACCGGGGTCGCTGAGGTGATTAAGAAAAGAAAACCAGAATTTAAGAGCATTGCCGTTGAGCCAGCAGATTCGCCGGTCCTTTCCGGAGGAAAACCTCGTTCTCACAAGATTCAGGGTATTGGAGCCGGCTTCATTCCTGAGGTTCTAAATATGAAACTTGTGGATGAAATAATTAAAGTAAGTAATGAAGATGCGGGAATAATGGCTAAAAGATTGGCTAAAGAAGAAGGAATCTTGGTAGGCATTTCCTCCGGGGCAGCAACCTGGGCCGCAATAGAGGTAGGCAGAAGAAAAGAAAATAAAGGTAAACTTATCGTGGTGATTTTGCCCGATACGGGAGAAAGATACTTATCTACGATGCTACTTCAAAAATGAAAACAGGTATAAAAGGAAAGATGCTCAGGCTACAGAAAATTCTAAAGGAGATGAAAACTGTGCTTATTGCCTATTCTGGGGGTGTCGACAGCACCCTTCTCTTAAAGGTGGCGAAGGATACCTTAGGGAAGAAGAATATCTTGGCGGTAACCGCAGATTCGCCAATCTATCCCAAGGAAGAAATTAAGGATGCAGAAAAGAGGGTGAGAATTTTTGGACTGCGTCATTTAATCATAAAAACTGAGGAACTAAAGAGCTCCCGCTTTCTCCAGAATTCGCCGGAAAGATGTTATCATTGCAAAAGGGGGCTATTTGCTAAGCTAACCGATTTAGCCAGAAAGGAAAATTTGCTCTTTGTCCTTGATGGCACTAATAGTGACGATTATAAAGATTTTCGGCCAGGGACAAAAGCAGCCAGAGAGTTTAAGGTGAGAAGTCCTTTAAAGGAGGCAGGATTTACAAAGAATGAGGTTCGTATCTTGTCAAAAAAGTTAAGCCTTCCCACCTGGGATAAGCCCGCGTTGGCCTGCCTTGCCTCGCGCATCCCTTACGGAAGAAGGATAACAACAAAAAATCTGGCTAAAGTTTACCAAGCAGAAAAGTTTTTAAGAAATCTTGGGGTCTCCCAAGTGAGAGTGAGAGATCATAAGCACATTGTCCGAATTGAAGCCTTACAAGAAGATATATTTAAGATATTAAAAAAGAGCGATAAAATTATCTCTAAGTTCAAAAGATTGGGTTACAATTACATAACCGTTGATCTTGAAGGATATAGATCTGGCAGCATGAATGAAGTTTTATGAAGAGGAAAGTAGCGGTGGCAATGAGCGGCGGAGTGGACTCTGCAACTGCGGCGGTTTTGCTAAAAGATAAGGGCGATGAAGTTATCGGCCTAACCGCTCAAATCTGGCCGTCAGGCAAGATAGGTTCCCCAGAAAAGATAAACAATAGCAAAAGAGTAGCGGCCAAACTGAAAATCCCCCATTATGTAGTAGACCTTAAAAAACTCTTTGAAAAGAGAATAATTGCCAACTTTTGTCAGGAATACAAAAAGGGAAAAACTCCCAATCCTTGCATCAGATGCAATAAGTATATAAAGTTTACTGCTTTACTAAAGGCGGCAGAAAAACTGGGTGCTAACTATATCGCTACTGGCCACTATGCTAAAGTAGAATATGATAAAAGGAGAAAAAGATACCTTCTTAAGAAAGGAATTGATGCTAAAAAGGACCAGTCCTATTTTCTTTATAAATTAAGTCAGGAGCAGTTAAGACACACCCTTTTTCCTTTAGGAAATTATAAAAAAAGGGATGTAAAAAAGATTGCTCTAAGTATGAATCTGCCGGTGGCTAAAGAGGAAAGCCAGGAAATCTGCTTTATTCCCGATAATGGGTACGGAGAGTTTATAAAGAACTATTCTTCTGAGCCGATAAAAGTCGGTCGAATTCTTGATAAAAAAGGAAATGTCTTGGGAGAGCACCAGGGAATTATCTTCTATACCATTGGTCAGCGAAAAGGAATAAAAGTAGCATCTAAGAAACCTCTCTATGTAACTGTCATCGATAGCGAGAAGAATACTATTGTTGTGGGTAGAAAAGAGGAGCTCTTTTACCAGGAATTAATTGCCGAAAAGTTAAACTTTATTGCGACGAAAGAACTAAAAAAATCTCTTAAGGTAAAGGCAAAAATAAGATATCTTCATCCCCTCTCAGAGGCAACCATCTTTCCCTTAAATAAAACTAAAGTTCGCGTAAAGTTTGCAGAGTCTCAATGGGCAATCACTCCGGGGCAATCGATAGTTTTCTATGACGGAGAATCTGTATTGGGAGGGGGAATAATATCTAAAACTCTACTTCGGGAACGGCGGTAGCTTTCTTCTCTGCCTCGAAGTAGGGAAGAGAGACAAGGCTTCTCCTTTTGGCAAAGAAACTACCAAAGACCGTTCTGATATAAGCATTGAAGTCCCGGGCAGTTTGATTATATCTCATTCTTTGTACCGCAATTCTATTCTCTGTTCCTTCTAATTGAGACTGCAAAGCCAAAAAATTCTCACTTGCCCTTAAAGTTGGATAGTTCTCCGCCACTAAGAGTAGCCGGGAGATAGTCCCCTCCAATCCTCTTGCGGCAGCAATCTTCTCCTTTTTCGTTGTGGCTTTCGCCCACTGACTCCGCAGCCTTGTGATCTCAGTAAAAAGTCCTTTCTCATGAGCAGCATAACCCTTTACTGTACTTACAAGATTAGGAATAAGATCAACCCTTCGCTGCAGGACCGCTTCCACCTGGGACCAGGCGCCTTTGACCGCCTCTTCCATTCGGACCACTCGATTGACACCGGAGATGTACCAGCCTGCCCCGATGATAATAAACAGCACAATAATCAATCCTACCAACAACCCCAAACCAATTCCTCCTCTTTTCATTTCTCCTCCATAGTTTTTTTGGTACTTACGTAACAAACTTATAGTTAATTTTTTGATGTAAATATTCACTAAAGAGATGACTGGAATTTGTAAGCGAGTTGGCGGTTATGCCGCAGGTATGAAATACCGAGGAATAAGAAAGCCCGAGCGAACAAACTTTAGCCATCTCCCTACCATCCTCCTCCAGCTCCCCCTCCACCACAGGAACCACCGCCAAAACCGCCAAAGCCTCCTCCAAAACCACCACTACCTCCACCGCTCCAGTAACCTCCTCGAGAGCCCATCCCAAAGAAGAGTAGCCCCAAAGGACCAAAGAAGATAAGAATAAAGGCGAAGAATAAAAGACTAACAATAGTACTAAAAATGCGTTTACCAAGAGAGGGTTTTGCTTCGGGAGAATAACGGGATTGGGGAAGAGAACTTAAAGAGGAGAGTTCAATCCCGCTCTCGGCGGCAATCTTTTTAGCAAAGCCAGTAGTTGCTGCTAAGAGCCCTTCTCCGTATCTTTTCTGGCGAAATGCTGGCACCAGCTGCTTTAGATAAACTCGATGGGCAAAAGCATCAGGAATAATTCCTTCGAGGCCATATCCTACCTCAATCCAGACCTTTCGGTCTGCTTTTGCCACAACAATCAAGAGGCCATTATCCTTTCCTTTCTGGCCAACTCCCCAGCGGCTAAAAAGATTAACCGCGTACATATCGATACTTTCCGGGTGAGTCGACTCAACGGTGGCGATAGCGATCTGAGCAGTTGTTTTTGCCTCTAACTCCTGACAGAGAGTGGAAAGAGCCTCTTTTTCAGAGGCAGGGATAATCTCAGCGTAGTCACTGACATAGCCAAGAGGTTTTGGGTAGGTGGGTACTTGGGCAAAACAGTGGAAAACCAGAGATATAAGTAGGATAGAGATAGACCCAAGAATTTTTATAGATTTATTTGTTGGGGATTTGGTCATGAAGACTTTATTTGATCCACGCTCTCTGCCAACTTGAAAAGTTCATCAATATATCTGCCCAGAACAATCTCCGCATCTTCTTTTCCGATTTTATTATTGTCCTTTTTATCTCGCCAGATTGCTAAGAATGTCCCAGAATTAATGCCGAATTCTCCACCGAGCGCGGTTAAAACCTTCTCCTTTTCATGGGGAACAGTCTTTCCTTTAAGATAAAGTATATTTCTGAAGACAGGAATAAGGGAGGTGAGGGAATCCTTAAGCAGCCGATCAAGCCCTCTTCTCTGCAGTCCCACTTCAAGATAGGTCTGCCGCAGCCGGATTAATTTGCTACGCAGTTGCTCCTCGCATTCTAACCGGAGATGTTCCTTGTTGATCTTCAGGCTCACAAAGGGATCTTCTCCATAAAGCAGGAGATGGTTTCCGGCTATCTCAAGAAACTCTATGGGGAAAACATCGGAGGAGCTCTCCATATATTCTTTGGTAAAGAAAAGGGGGGCAACTATCTTTCTCTTTATTCCTTTAGCCACCAATTTCAGACTTTTCTTTAAAACTGATAGGCTCATCTTTTGAAACTCTAAGAGAAGATTTATATTGGAAGCCCCCGGAATAAAATCTTTACCGGTGGCACTGCCATAGACGATAATGGCAAGAAGATTATCCCCATGAATCTCAAGCAATTCTTCTAAGTAAGGCGAAAGAATCTTTTTTACTGTTTCTGGTAGCCTTTCCGTATTTATTAACCTTTTATCCATTTTTTAGCAAAATTGAAGGGGGCAGTTTTATTTCCGCCCCCTTCCCATTTTATTTTTTACTTCTTTCCTCTTTTGAGTCTACCTTACATTTTTCGTTCAGAGATAGGCCCGAGGTTCATCGAGCCACACTTTGGGCATTTTGGCATTTCAGGAGGAATCATTTCTCCAGGAGCCCCCGGGGCAATAGGAACAGGTTTCATGGTGAAAACCTCTCCACAGTCTAAACACTTCATTGCCCGATGAGCTGCTCTTTCTCCGCATTTTTGGCACTTGATAGGAAATGTCGTTCCCGATGCTATCTTCTCTTGATAAATACTCCCGCAACTCTCACACTTCAAGTCGGTGGTGTAGTAATACTTCTTGGGTATTGCTTGCTTGACAATGAAGAAGAGAGCCACAAGTATTATCAACACCAAAATTACTACCGGGCCTTTCTTTTGACCTGCCGTTTTTATCGCCATCTGTATCACCCCCTTAACTTTTGCTGAATTATATCATAAATGATAAAATAAAACAATGGTTTTAAAGGGAAGGGTTCATAAATTTGGGGATGATGTCAACACCGACTATATCATTTCAGGAAGGTATAAGTTCAGAACGTTAAATATGGATGAATTAATAGCCCACCTCTTTGAGGATATAAAACCAAATTTCTCTAAAGAGGTAAGAAAGAGAGATTTTATCGTTGGCGGTAGGAATTTTGGTTGTGGCTCCAGTAGAGAGCAGGCGCCATTGGTGATTAAACAGAGTGGAATAGCTGCCATTTTGGCAGAGTCATTTGCGCGAATCTTCTTTCGCAATTGTATTAACGTTGGTCTTTTAATAATTGAGTGCAATACCAAAATGATCAATTCCGGGGAGAAGTTGGAGATCAATTTGGAAAAAGGTATCATCAGAAATCTCGCCCAGAAAAAGATATTGAAATTCAAAAAATTACCCGAGATTATGGTTCAGATTCTTCAAGAAGGGGGATTGACTCCGTATCTGAAGAAGAACAAAAAGTTTAATGTATAAGATTACTCTTGTACCGGGGGATGGAATTGGGCCAGAGATAGCCAAGGTGGCACGAGAGTGTATTGATCGTCTTGGTTTGCCCATAACCTGGGATTTTCAGGATGCGGGAGAGACCGCCATCAAGAAATATGGCACACCTATTCCAGAAACTCTCCTTGATTCTATCAAAAAAAATAAGGTCTGCCTGAAGGGTCCGATTACAACCCCAATCGGCAAAGGATACCGCAGTGTTAATGTTGCTTTACGTAAATCCCTGAATCTCTATGTAGGCTTGAGACCTTTTAAGTCTCACAAAGGAGTCAGATCAAAATATCAAAATATAGATTTGGTAGTGATGAGGGAAAATACCGAGGATCTTTATTCCGGCATTGAATTTGAGAGAGGGAAGAAGGATACACTGGAGTTTATCGATTTTATTAAGAGAAGAAGGAAAGGAAGGATTCCATTAGATTCTGGCATTAGCATTAAGCCTATCTCAGTTACCGCTTCGGAAAGGATTGTAAGGTTTGCCTTTGAATATTGTAAAAAAAATAGGCGCAAAAAAGTGACGGCAGTTCATAAGGCAAATATTATGAAATTTTCTGATGGCATTTTTTTAGAGGCCTCCCGCAGAATTAGCCAGAGCTATCCGGAGATTGAATATGAAGAGAGGATTGTTGATAATATGTGTATGCAACTAATTCAGAAACCGGAGAAGTACGATGTTTTAGTAATGCCAAATCTCTACGGTGACATCATCTCTGACCTCTGTGCGGGTCTGGTAGGTGGTTTGGGTATGGCTGCGGGTGCAAATGTTGGTGAGGATTGTGCTGTCTTTGAGCCAACCCATGGCAGTGCCCCTAAATATAAGAAAAAAAATAAAGTTAACCCTGCAGCGATGATTTTAGCGGCGGTTTTGATGCTGGAATATTTAGGGGAGGTGGAACCATCCAGAAAACTGGAAAAAGCGTTGGCAGAAGTAATCAAAGAGGGAAGGTCTGTTACTTATGACCTGAAGGAAGAAGGGGATCCTTCGGTAGTAGGCACAAAGGAGATGGGAGAAGCCATTATAGAAAAACTCAAAATGACATAATCGGCTGCAAAGCAAGCTTTGCCACTACAGGAATCTGTAGTTGCCGAGCTTGCTCGGCTCGGCTTTGTTAACTTTTAATTATGGTTAAAGTTGTAGTAGGAACCCAATGGGGTGATGAAGGGAAAGGAAAAGTTATTGATTATTTAGCCAAAGATTGTGATATTGTGGCACGGTATCAGGGAGGAGCCAATGCGGGACACACCGTCATCACCAATAATAAAAAGTATATTTTTCATCTTATTCCATCCGGGATCCTTTACCCGGATAAGATCTGTATTTTGGGTAATGGTGTAGTTGTTGACCCCGCTGCTTTGCTTTCCGAAATCTCTAATTTAAAAAAAGAAAAAATTAAATTAAACAAAAGATTTTTCATCAGTGAGAATCTTCATCTCACTCTTCCTTACCATAAATTGCTTGATCAAATTGAGGATAAAAAACGGGGAAGGGGGAAATTAGGGACTACCGGTCGGGGAATTGGCACCACCTATACCGACAACTATGCTCGCTTGGGGATCAGGGTTGTTGACTTCCTTAATGAGAAGGTGTTTCGAGAGAAATTAAGGGTAAGCCTGAAACTGAAGAACTATCTCCTGAAAGAATACTATGAAGAAAAAGTTTATAGTTTAGAGAAAATTTCAAGAGAATACCGGGTCTATCGGAAGCAAATAAAAGGATATGTGATCGATACCTCCCTTTATCTTAACCAGGCGATTAGAAAGGGAAAGAATATCCTGGCCGAGGGGGCGCAAGGAACCTTTCTGGATATTGATTTTGGCACCTATCCTTATGTCACCGCCTCCAATCCTATTGCCGGGGGTGTCTGCACGGGATTGGGAATTGGGCCAACAAAGATAGATAAGGTGATCGGTGTTGCCAAGGCTTATACCACCCGGGTGGGAAAAGGTCCTTTTCCCACAGAATTTAAGGATGAATTTGGAGAAAAGATCCGAAGGTTAGGTAATGAATTTGGGGCGACTACCGGAAGACCAAGGCGATGTGGTTGGTTTGATGCTGTTTTGGTAAAACAGGCCGCCATTGTTAATGGTTTGAGCAGCTTAGCCGTAACCAAACTGGACGTTTTAAATAGTTTAGATAAAATCAAGATTGCAGTTGGATATCGCTACCAGAGGAGAAAAATTAATCGATTCCCCAACTCTTTTGAAGTTTTTTCTCATTGCCAGCCTATCTATGAAGAGGTGCCTGGCTGGAGGAGGGAGCTTTCCGGAATCAAAAACTATCGAGACCTTCCCAAAAAAACTAAAAATTATTTGAAAAGAATTGAAGAACTAACAGAGGTAAAAATTTCTCTCATTTCTACCGGCCCCCAACGGCAGGACACCATATTGTTGTGAAACTTCCGATATGCTCCTAAACTAAAAGAAACGATTGTCCCACCTACGAGGTGGGATGGTTTTGAGGACTAATGGCAAATTTTAAGTTTTTCTTATTCATCTTGCTGATTTCTTTTTCTTCTCATCTTTTCTCCGAAGAAAATCTTTTATTCCTTGATTTAAAGAAGGCTTTGGAGATTGGTTTTAAAAATTCTCCCGAATTGGCGCAAATGGAAAAAGAACTGGAAAAGGCAGAATTCGATATCGCCATTAACCGGGCTGCTTTTTACCCCAGCATTTCTTTAGAGGGTGGTTACAATCTTTATGATTCTCCCCAGTGGAATCCCGACTATCACCAGGCAACCGTTGGGATTGATTACACACTTTACGATTATGGACGACGTCTTCTTAACCTAAAGACCGCCAAGAGTGAAAAATATGTTTTAGAAGAGGATTATCGCAAGGCTCATCAAAACAAAGCTTTGGAGATTACCTCCGCTTTTCTCTCCGTTCTTAAAAATAAAGAACTGGTTAATTTATCAGAGGGAAGATTGGAAAGAGCGAAAACATATTACCAGTTGGCCGAAGCAAAATTAAAGGTGGGTATGGTCTCTTATGCGGATCTTTTAAAGAGTAAAGTTGAGGTAAAAAGTGCCGAATCAGACCTACTTTCCGCCTCAAATGACCTTTCTCTGGCCAGAATAGAATTAGAGAACCTTTTAGGGTTAAAGAAGAAAGTGAAATGCCAGCTTGACTCAAGAATAGAATTTTCTCTCCCTCTTGCTTCACTTGAAGAGTCCCTATCTGAAGCATTAAGTAAAAGACCGGAGATTAAGGGAGAGGAGGAAGAAGAAATGCAAGCTGAGTACGCTTATCAATTAGCCAAAAAGGATTATCTTCCTTCTTTATCTTTAAAAGGAGATTACGACTATTATTTAAACAGGGAGTTTTCCGGATATTCCGACACAAGTGATTGGACTGTTTATCTTGCGGTGGAAATTCCTATATTTGATGCGGGAATAAGGCGTTCTCGTCTAAAACAGGCAAAATTGGATAAAGAAAAATTGAATTTTTCAAAAGAGGAATTAATTAGAGATATCACCGGAGAGGTTTCAACCGCTTTCTTTAATCTTCAAAATCTTGAAAAGTTAATAGGAGCCCAAGAAGAAGAAGTAACCGCCGCTACGGAAAGTCTTCGTTTAGCCAGTGGCCGCTACAAAGAAGGAGTAGGTTCCATCCTGGAAGTTATCGATGCCCAGATGGATTTGGTATCTGCCGAGACAGAGAAGGTGAATACTTTCTTCGAATACCAGCTGGCAAAGGCAAATTTAATCTTATCCTTAGGAGAAGATATGGAGGATTATTTGAGATGAAGATGAAAAAGAAAATTTTTATCGCCTTGCTTCTGCTGATCCTTATCGGGGGAGGAATCTACCTTTCCTTTTATCAAAAAAGTAGAAAAATCAGGAAAGAAAGGGAGTATTTGACCGCTTTGGTAAAGAGAGGAGACCTGCTGATCAGCGTGAGCGAAGTGGGAACACTCCAGCCTCTGAATAAAGTAGAAATAAAGTCTGAGGTAAGTGGTCGGATATGCAAAATCTATTATCGGGAAGGAGATTTTGTCGGGAAGGGTAAAAAGTTAGTAGAGCTGGATAAATCATTACTTCTACCTAAGAGAGACCAAGCGCTGAGCTCTCAGGAACAAACAAAAATAAAGATGGAGAATGAAAAGAAGAATTTAGGGCGCTTTGAAAAACTTTTTCAAGAAGGATTGATTGCACAGAAAGAGGTCGATGATTTAAGAACCTCTTATCAGGTGAGTCAACTGAATTATAAGGTAGCCAAGAGCAATTTAGAAAGCATTGAAGAGGATTTAAAAAAGACCGAAATCTACTCCCCCATTTCCGGAGTTATCATTTCCGCAGATAAAGAAGAAGGAGAGGCAATCAGCGGCACGAATTCGGCGGCCCAGGCAACCACAATTATGACCGTGGCCGACTTAAGTCAGATGGTCGTTGAGGTAAGTATCAATGAGGTTGATATTGGAAAATTAAAATTAGGACAAAGGGCCAGGATAGTTCTTGATGCTTTTCCCGAACAGAGATTTAAGGGAAAGGTGATTAGTGTCGCTCCTTCTTCAGAAATCACTGAGGGAATAGTCACTTATCTGGTTAAAGTGAAAGTGGATAAACCCAAGTCCTTTCTTAAACCAGGGATGAGTGCGGAAGCGGAAATCTCGACCGCAAAAAGAGAAGATGTCCTCCTTGTTCCCCAATCCGCTTTGCGGGAAAAGGATGGAAAAAGTTACCTTCAGGTAAAGAGAGGAAAGGGTTTTAACCCGGTAGAGGTAAAAGTGGGGTTGATTACCGAAGAATTTGCCGAGATTACCACTGGCGTAAAAGAAGGAGAAGAGATTCTTTTGGGAGAGAAAGGGTTACAACCTTCCATCGAGCAAGGCGGTTCCATTATGCCTTTTGGGAGAATGCATAGAAGAAGAAGGAGATAATGTTATTAGAAGTCAGAGATTTAACCAAAGTTTATGATACCGGTTTTGTAAAGGTAAGCGCATTAAAAGGAATAAGTTTCAAGGTGAAAGAGGGGGAACTTACCGCCATTATGGGACCTTCGGGAAGTGGCAAGACTACCTTGATGGACATTTTGGGCTGTCTTTCCCGGCCGACAGGAGGTCTTTATCTTTTTCAAGGAGAGGAAGCAAATCGTTTAAGTGAAAGAAAATTGGCCGAAATACGCAACAGCCATTTAGGATTTGTCTTCCAATCCTTTAATCTCCTTCCCCGAGAGACTGTCCTTTCTAATATAGAATTACCCCTTATCTATAAAGGTGTTCCCCGAGGAGAAAGAAGAAAAAAGGGCATTGAAATTCTTTTTTCTTTAGGATTAAAGGATAAACTAAATAGTTTTCCCAATCAATTATCAGGAGGAGAACAACAGAGAGTCGCTATCGGGCGGGCTTTAATTAATAATCCCCACTTAATCCTTGCCGATGAGCCAACGGGAAATATTGACCGCAAGACAGGGGAAGGGATTCTGAAGATTTTTGTTGACCTTAATCAAAAAGGAAAGACGATTATCATCATTACCCATGACCCTTTTGTTGCTTCCTATTGCTCAAGAATTATCCATTTAGAAGACGGAAAGGTAGTTAAAGATGAACTTTGCTGAAGCTGCCTATTTAGCTCTGGATAGTCTGCGGAACAATCGGCTCCGCTCCTGGCTCACGATCTTAGGTATTCTGATTGGTATCGCGGCTATCGTCTCTCTTATCTCCGCTGGCCGCGGTTCAGAGATTCAGATCAAGAAGCGTATTGAAACTCTGGGAACGAATATTATCAGTATCTATTCCCGCAGACCGCCACCCCGTAAGCCCGGGGAAAGAAGAGGAATATCCAAAGGTTTAATTTTGGATGACCTTATCTATTTAAAGAGGTTAGAAGGGGTAAAAAATATATCCCCGGAAATAAGCGTTGCCAGTTTTGTCCTGGCAGGAAAAGAGGAATCGGAAGCGAGTGTTTATGGGGTAAGTTCTGCCTATCCGGAGATTCGTAATCTGGAGATCGAAAAAGGCAAATTCTTTACCTCTTTAGACACTGCCCATTGGTTAAAAGTAGCGGTCTTGGGAAGTAACGTGGCTAATGAACTCTTTCCTGAACAAGAAGCAATAGGAAAGAAACTAAATATAAACAACCACTACTTTACTGTCTGCGGTGTTCTTTCTCCGAAAGGACAAATGTGGCATTATGATTTTGACCAACAGGTCTATATCCCCGATTCTACGGCTTATAGAAGATTAACCGGGGATGAAAAAGTCCGGAGAATAATTATCCAGACCAGGGATGCGGAAAAGGCTAAGAGTTTGGTGCCGCTGATTGAAAAGAGTCTTTTACAAAGACATCAAGGCGTGGAAAATTTCCGGGTAAGAAGCCAGGAAGAGATATTGGAAACCATAAGTCAGGTAAGCCGCACCTTTACTATTCTTTTAGCCGCCATTGCGGGAATCTCTCTTTTAGTGGGAGGAATTGGCATCATGAATATTATGCTTGTTTCGGTGACCGAAAGGTATCGCGAGATAGGAATAAGAAAAGCGGTGGGAGCAAGAAAGAGGGATATCCTTTCTCAATTTTTAGTAGAATCCGTGGTCTTAAGTTTAGTGGGTGGATTCTGCGGAATTATTTTAGGAATCATAATCGCTAAAATTATCTCTCTTTTGGGTAAATGGGTCTTCACCATTCCCATTATCGCAATTATTCTTCCTTTCCTTTTCTCCACAATTATCGGGCTCTTTTTCGGACTATACCCGGCCCGAAAGGCCTCCTCCCTCGACCCGGTGGAAGCCCTCCGCTATCAGTAATTCTTCCCTTATTGTCATTGCGAG
>DAOWFY010000149.1 GCA_030637775.1 bacterium
AAATATAGAGAGAAAATAGCTATCCTCGGTGGCGTAAACAAGCGTGCTTTGATTGCCGGAAAGGAGGCTATTCGTGAAGAGATTAAACGGATTAAGCCTTATGTCAAGGAAGGCGGTTGGATTCCCCACGTTGACCATCGCTGTCCGCCGGACGTTACCTTTGAGAATTATCTCTACTACTTAGATGTAAAAAGGGAGACCTTCGAAATTCCTAAACCTGATGAGTTTGAATCCCGACCGGAGGTCCGTAAGATAAAATCAAAATGGAAGGGAATTCCTCTATCGGTATAATGAAAATTATTGTCTGTATTAAGCAGGTGCCGGATACCACCGAGATAAAGATTGATCCGGAGACAAATCGGATTATCCGTGAAGGGGTGTCTGCAATTATTAATCCTTTTGATACCTATGCGCTTGAGGAGGCGATCAGGTTAAAGGAAAGGTACGGAGGAGAAACGATTGTTCTCTCTATGGGACCGCCCCAGGCAGAATCTGCCCTCCGGGAGGCTTTGAGTTTAGGGATGGACAAAGCAATCCTTTTAAGCGATGGGGCCTTTGCCGGAAGCGATACCCTCGCTACCTCTTATACCTTAGGGCAAGCCATCAAAAAGATTGGGTTTGATCTCATTATCTGTGGGAAGGAGGCAATGGATGGCAGCACCGGCCAGGTAGGACCGGAATTGGCAGAGACCCTTAATATTCCTCACATCGCTTATGTCAGTAAAATTGTCGAGATCAAGGATAGGAAATTTAAGGCAGAAAGGATGATGGAGGATTATTATGAGATTCTCCAAACTACACTACCGCTATTGGTCACCGTAACCAAGGAGATCAATGAACTACGCTTACCTTCTCTGCGGGGAACGATAAGGGCAAAGAAGGAAGAAATTACGAGATGGAGTGCTTCAGACTTAGAAGGAAAAAAAGAGAGATTTGGTGCCGACGGTTCCCCAACTCGGGTAATTAAGATTTTTCATACAGAAGTTCGCAAGAGCGGAATCATCCTTGATGGAAATATTACGGAAATTGCCGAAAGGCTCTGTCAGGAACTAAAGAAACAGAATATATTATGAATATCAAAATTCTAAACAAAAAATGTAATGGCTGTGGGCTCTGTCTTAAGAGTTGCCTATTTGATGCCATTGAACTTATCAATAAAAAAGCAAAAATTAAGGAAAATTGCAATTTCTGCGGGGTCTGTGTCGATGCCTGCCCAGCAGAAGCAATCGTCTTAGAAAAAAAGGCCGGCAGGAAAGATTTATCTGCCTATAAAGGGGTCTGGACCTTTGCCGAAAATCGAGGAGGAAAATTGGCCAAAGTCTCTTTTGAACTCTTAGGAGAAGGGAAAAAATTGGCCACCTCTTTAGGGGAAAGTCTCTCAGCGGTGCTCTTTGGCTATCACACGACGAGCAATTGCCAGGAATTACTAAAACGAGGAGCAGATCAAGTCTATGTGGTTGATGACCCTTCTCTAAAGGATTTCCGGGATGACCCATATGTTAAGTTACTCAGTTATTTAGTCAGTCAATATAAACCAGCCATTCTATTGGCGCCCGCTACCTACCAGGGTCGTTCCTTTAGCCCTAAGGTTGCCGCCAGACTCCATACCGGCTTAACTGCAGACTGTACGGGATTAAAAATTGACCCACAAACAAAACTCCTCTATCAGACAAGACCAACGTTTGGAGGAAATCTTCTGGCTACAATCATCTGTGAGAATTATCGCCCTCAGATGGCGACTGTAAGGCCGAAGATTTTTGAAGAGGCAAGCATAATACACCCCCACCTATCTCCGGGGGCTTCACTCCCCTCGAGGGGGAGGAATGAGGAGGGGGGGGTAATAAAGGTCCCCTTGCCAAAAAACCTGGGAAAATCGAGAGTGAATTTGGTTAAAATCCTCAAGAATAAAGAGGAAAATATTAATCTTGCCGATGCCGAGATCATTGTTTCCGGCGGCCGGGGTTTGGGGGAACCAAAGAAATTCTCCCTCATTTTTGATCTGGCAAAGGTTTTGGGAGGGGTGGTTGGTGCTTCTCGAGCCGCAGTGGATTCCGATTGGATTCCCTACGCTCACCAGGTTGGTCAGACTGGAAAGACGGTAAGACCACGTCTTTATATTGCCTGTGGCATTTCGGGAGCGATTCAACATTTAGCCGGGATGCAGACCTCAGAGGTCATTATTGCTATCAACAAGGATCCCGATGCTCCGATCTTTAAGGTGGCAAATTATGGCATCGTGGGTGACCTTTTCGAAGTCATTCCGGCATTAATCAAAAAATTCTCATAGAAAAATAAAACCACAGATGGACACAGATAGGGAAAATGGGATGTGTCCCTATTTAAAAAATGAGGGGGGGTAAAAATGAATATGATAGGTTTAGCAATCGCGATGGTGGGAGCAGCCTTTGCTATTGGTTTTGCTGGAGCAGGTTCATCAATAGGTATTGGCTATGCAGGTCAGGCAGCCAATGGGGTCCTCTCTGAGGACCCGGAAAAATTTGGCCCAATGCTGCTTTTAGTTGCTCTTCCAGGAACTCAAGGATTCTATGGGTTTCTGGTTAGTTTTTTGGTGATCATGAAATTAGGGCTCCTGGGAGCTAATATTGCTCATCCTTCCGTAGCCCAGGGATGGCAGATTCTTGGCGCCTGTTTGCCGATTGCCATTACCGGTTTTGCTTCCGGAATCCATCAGGGAAAGGTTTGTGCTGCCGGGATTGGAGTAGCGGCAAAGCAACCGGTGGCATCTATGCGGGCTTTAATCTATGCTGCTTTAGTGGAGACCTATGCGGTATTGGGTCTGGTAGCATCAATATTTCTATTGCAGGGAGTTAAATTATAAAAGCGCAGATTATTTTGAATAAAGGGGTCAGACCTCTACATTTAACAAAATTGCGACACTATATTATTTGCTTACTTTAGTAGGAATATGCGTAATTAGTCTTCACAGTTTAATCTTGTAGCAACTGTTGAGACCTGACCCTCTAACTCTCGTTTGGAAAATATTCCTTTTAGTGATAATATTATCACCTATAGGGATAATGAAAGAGTATGTTAGAAAGAGTCTTAAAGTTATTTTATAAAGATGTTGATGGAGAATTTACCATCCTTCAGATTGCCAGGAGGATTGGGGTTTCCTATAGTTATGTTTACAGGCAGGTGGAGTTACTTACCAGGCAAGGCATAATTTCCATAAATGTTAGTGGGAGGCGTAAATATTGTAAGCCCAACTATGAGAATCCGAGAGTGCTTTCCATTCTTGTTAAAATATCTGCGGAAGAAACACAAAACTTCTTGAGTACTCGAAAGAAGATAGCGTTCATCGTAAAAGAACTGCTTTCCAGGCTTCCTCAAAAAACCAACTATAATTTATTATCCGTTATCCTTTATGGTTCTTTTGTCAAGAGTACTCAGGTTAATAAGAGCGACATAGACCTTTTTGTATTGGTGCCCTCCAAGGAAAGATACGATGAAATTGTAGAGAATGAATGTATTTCCCTCACAGGGCGGTATGGAGTTGAGGTATCCCCTCTGGTTTCAGAACCACAGAGTTTTCTAAATATGTTGAGAGAGCGAGAACACAATGTGGCAAAAGAGATTCTTAAAGATAAAGTTGTCTTATATGGAGCGGAGAAATTTTGGGAATTGGTTTTAGGAGTCATAAAATGATGGAGATGAGAAAGGGATTACTCAAAGCTAAAGTAAAGGGTTACTTCACTGAAGGCGAGCTCCGAATGGATTCGAGTTTTACTCTCTTGGTGCCCTATTATCTTGATAAGGCGCGTCATAATTTAGAGACGGCTTCTATCCTATTACAACTTTCTGAAAATGTCGAATTAAAGAAGAAAGCCAAAATACGAGAAGATTACTATGGTTACGATTGGGTTATAAGTGCAGGATACTATGCAATGTTTCATGCAGTAACAGCAGCTCTGGGAGCCATTGGTATAAGGGCTGAAACCCATGAGAGTCTTATTGAAGGATTAGAATATCATTTTGTTTACAAAGAGAAAATAATGGAAAATGAGGATATTAAGAGGTTGAATGAAGCTAAAAGATTGGAAGAGAAATATATCAATCGAATGTGGGCTACAAAATCCAGAAGAGTGACCGCTCAGTACAAGGCTGAGAAGACAATAGCCAAGAAGGATGCAGAGAAAACGTATAGCAATGCAATAGAATTTGTTGATAGATTATCAAAGCTGATTAGTGAAATAACGAGCAAATAGAAGGAGATATCTAACTACTTCAGATTTATAGATTTAGAGATGATATAAACATAGTCCGAACATATTATTATGGGATTAGAGAAATTGTTGGAGAAGATTCGTGTCGATGGGGAGAAAAAAGCGGCCGAGATTATTTCGGCAGCAGAGAAAAAAGCGGCCGAGATTCTTCAGGAGGCAAAAGTAAAAAAGGAGGCGGCAAAAAAGGAGATAATTGTCAAGGAATCGGCAAAAATAAAGCAGGATATGGAAGGGAAAAGAGCAATTCTTCAGATAGAGGCAAGAAAGAATCTATTAGCCAAAAAGCAGGAGATTTTAGAGACTATTTATCGGAAAGCAACAGGTGAGATAGCCTCTCTTCCTGCTCCTTCCTATCAGGACTTTATCGAAAAAAGATTATTGCTACTTTTGGAAAAAGGAGAGTATGAGATCACTGTAGCCGCAAATGACAAGGAGAAGATAACCAAGAATTTTATTGAAAAACTCAATCAGAAGTTAAAGGCGAAAGGAACAAGCCTGAAATTGGCTTCTTTCTCTTCTTCCATTAAGAATGGTTTCATTCTGAGGCAGTCCAATATTGAGATTAATTCATCCCTGGAGGAAATGATCAAGAGCAAAAGGGACAGCATGGATATTAAGTTAGGTAAATTTCTTTTTGAAGAATAGATGAACCACAATTATGCTTATGCGGTGGGTAAAATCAGGGCCTTAGAGAAAAGGCTTTTGTCAAAATCCTTCTTAGAGAAGATTGCTGAAAGCGGCTCTTTGGAGGCGATTACTCAAGACATCAGGGAAACAGCCTACTCTGGAGAATTTGCTGAAGAGAGAGAGCTTTTCTCTCTTCTGAGAAATGAAAGAAAAGCCACTTATAACCTGATCGAAAAGCTATTGGAAGAGCCTTCTCTTTCTCCTCTCCTTCGGTTAAGATATGATATTCATAATCTGAAACTTCTCCTTAAAAAAGAGATTGACCGTTCTGTTTCCGCAGATTTTTCTCCTTTGGGTGCAATTTCTCCTTCCTTATTAGAAAAAGCAATTCAGAATAAAGCATTTCTGCAGATACCTTCTTACTTCAGAGAAATAGCGAAGAAGAGCATTGCTCTTTTCCAAGCAGAAGGTATCAAGCAGTTAGAGCAATTTTTAGACAAGGAGATGTGGAAACTTACTCTGGATGAAAGTAAAGAAATAAAGAATATATTTTTAGAAGAGTTTTTTAAACTACAGATTGATTTCCTCAATATCAGGAACTTCTTTTCTTTGGGAGAGAAGGAAAATTTTGATGTTATATTTATTGTTGGAGGAAGATTGGAGAAAAAAATTTTTAAAAAGGAAAGAGCGGCAATAGAGAAGAAGATCTTCTTCTTTTATTCGGGTTTGGAATTGGATGAGACCTCTTCTTTAGAAAAGTCAAGCGACGATCTTTTGATTAATTACATCAAAAAGGCAAAAATCTATAGTTTTGGGACAGAGCCTCTGATTGCTTATCTCTTTGCAAAAGAGGGAGAGTTGAAAAACATTAAGCTTATTCTTTTAGGAAAATTGAATAATATTGGGGTTTCAGTTATTAAGGAGAATTTAAGGGAAACATACGTATAAAAATATGGAGATGAAAAATGAGAGATATTCGGGTCGCTGCGGTTCAATTTGAGCCTACACCAAATGACAAAGAGATAAACCGTAAGAAAATTCGCCGGTTTGTGGAGCAAGCAGCAGAGAGACATGTTGAAATGGTTGCTTTTCCGGAGTGTTGTATCACAGGATATTGGTACTTACGTCATTCCAGTCTTAAAGAATTAGAGAATCTCGCTGAGGCAATCCCTGGCGGTACCTCCACTCAATTCTTGCTGAATTTATCTAAAAAATATAAGTTAAGTATTGGAGCGGGTCTTATAGAGAAAGCAGAGGATGGAAACCTCTACAACACTTACCTATTAGTGATGCCAAATGGAAAGCGGAAAAAGCACAGGAAAATCCATGCTTTCATCAGCAAATATATCTCTTGTGGCTCCGAATATACAGTATTTGATACACCACATGGGTGTCGAATTGGAATTCTTATCTGTTATGATAATAACATCGGTGAGAATGTCCGCATTACCGCTCTGAAGGGAGCAGAAATTCTATTAGCACCGCATCAGACCGGTGGCTGTAACTTAAAAAACCCCCACGTTATGGGGCTGGTTGACCAAAAATTGTGGGAGAATCGTCACCAGAGCCCAGAAGTAATTGAAGCAGAATTCCGAGGACCCAAGGGAAGGGGATGGCTTATGCACTGGTTGCCCACGCGTGCACATGATAATGGACTATTCCTGGTGTTCAGTAATGGGGTTGGAATAGATGATGACGAAATAAGGACAGGGAATACAATGGTAATAGACCCATATGGAGATATCATTGTAGAGACATGGAAGGCAGACGACGACATGGTAGTAGCAGACTTAAAGGCATCGCTCCGGGAGCAGTGCACAGGTAGAAGGTGGATTAAAGCAAGACGGCCTGAATTGTATAAGCCATTGATTGTGCCCACAGGAATGGAGCAAAATACCCGCTCAGTAAGATTTGGCGGATAGATATAAATAAAGATTTTTCGACAACATATGTCTAATAAAATTGCTTTTATTGGGGATAGAAGTACTATTTTGCCGTTTTCTGGTTTAGGGGCAAGTGTCTTTCCTTTGGAAAAGGATGATGACCTTAAGAAATTAAAAGGATTTAACCCAACTCAATTTGCGATTATCTTTGTTACCGAGGAGACAAGAAAAGCAAAAAAGGATTTTTTTGATAAGTTAGGTGAAAAAATCGTCATTATCCCTTCTCTTAAAGGGAAAAGAACTGCTCAGTTAGAGAGAATAGAGGCGGCAATCCGGCGCGCTACCGGAAGCACAAAATAAAAAATGGCTAAGGAAGGGAAAATTGTTAAGGTTTCCGGCCCTCTGGTAGAGGCTCTGGGAATGCAGGAAGCAAAGATGTATGATGTGGTTAAGGTGGGAGAACAGAGACTTATTGGAGAAATTATCAGGTTATCGGGAGAGAGAGCCTATATCCAGGTCTATGAGGAGACCGAGGGGCTTGGTCCGGGGGATCCGGTCTTTTTAACGGGAGAGCCTTTAGTAGTAGAACTGGGACCAGGGCTGCTTGATTCCATCTATGATGGAATTCAAAGACCATTAGGAAGAATCAGGGAAGAGATTGGGGATTATATTGGTCGGGGGCTAACTATTCATGCTCTTCCCCGAAAAAAGAAGTGGAACTTTAAACCTCTTGTAAAGAAGGGCGAACTGGTAAAGGAAGGAGATATCTTAGGGAAGGTAGAAGAAACTCCTTTAATTGAACATAGGGTCTTAGTTCCTCCAGGAATAAATGGAAAGGTAGAATCAATTAAAGGAGGTTCCTTCACCATTGAGGAGGAGATTGCCAAAATCGAGAAAAGACCGATAAGGATGCTTTCCCGCTGGCCGGTGAGAAATCCTCGACCATTTAAGGAGCGGTTGGCTCCGGTTGTCCCCTTAGTCACGGGACAAAGAATCATCGATAGTCTCTTTCCGGTAGCAAAAGGCGGCACCGCCTGCATCCCTGGTCCTTTTGGCAGCGGAAAAACCGTGGTTTTACACGAAATTGCTAAGTGGGCCAATAGCCAGATTATCGTTTATACCGGATGCGGAGAAAGGGGGAATGAGATGGCCGATGTCCTCCTGGAATTTCCCAAATTAAAGGATCCTAAGAGTGGAAGGCCATTGACGGAACGCACAATCCTGATTGCCAATACCTCCAATATGCCGGTAGCCGCAAGAGAGGCCAGTATCTACACCGGAATTACAATTGGCGAATATTATCGCGATATGGGTTATGATGTTGCCCTGATGGCCGATTCCACCAGCCGTTGGGCCGAGGCGCTGCGCGAGATTTCCGGAAGGATGGAGGAGATGCCGGGAGAGGAAGGTTATCCCGCCTATTTAGGAACAAGGGTCGCCAGTTTTTATGAGCGGGCCGGAAGAGTGATTAATTTGGGAAGCAAAGGAGTTGAGGGAAGTCTCTCGGTCATCGGTGCAGTCAGTCCTCCGGGAGGAGACCTTACCGATCCTGTAGTTCAGCAAACCTTAAGGGTGGCAAAGGTCTTCTGGGGTCTTGATGACAGGCTCGCATACCAGAGACACTTTCCCGCCATCAACTGGCTTTCCAGTTATTCCCTGCATTTAAGAAATATTGAGCAATATCTGAAAAGGGAGATTAATGAGGAATTTCCCAAACTGCGGGAAATGGCAATTGAGATTCTGCAGCGGGAAGCGGAGGTCCTGGAGATTGTACGACTGGTGGGAATGGAGACGATTTCAAAGGAGGATCAGCTTCTCTTAGAAGTTGCCAGAAGTCTCCGGGAGGACTTCCTGCATCAGAACGCCTTTGATGAAAAGGATGCCTATACCACCCTACCCAAGCAATACCAAATGCTTAGATTTATTCTTCTTTCCCATGATCTTTTTCGTGGTCTATTGAATAAAGGAATAGAACTAAAAAGAATCCTTACGCTGCCCATCAGGGAGAAGATAGCAAGGATAAAGTATGTCCCGGAAGAAAACCTAAGAGAATTTGACCAGTTAGAGGAAGAATTAAGAAGAGAGGTAAAGGGGCTGAAATGATCCGGAAGGAATACCGGTCAGTGGCTGAAGTAAATGGTCCTTTAATGTTCATTGAAGGCACCTCGGGAATTAAATATGGGGAGTTGGCAGAAATTGTTCTCCCGACGGGAAAGACAAGAAGAGCTAAGGTCTTGGAAGTAGAGGAGGATAAGGTCCTCTTGCAACTATTTGAGGGGACCTCGGGCATCAATCTCTATCAGGCGCGGGTGAAGTTTGAAGGAAGGGGCCTGGAGTTTGGCGTTTCTCTGGACCTTCTGGGCCGGATCTTCGATGGTTTAGGCAGACCCCTTGATAAAGGTCCGCAAATCATTGCCGAAAAAAAGGTTGATATCAATGGCAGTCCGATTAATCCCACCGCGCGTGATTACCCCTCCGAATTTATTCAGACCGGTATTTCAGCAATCGATGGCCTTAATTCCCTGGTAAGGGGTCAAAAATTACCGATCTTTTCCGGCTCTGGTCTTCCCCATAATAGATTAACCGCCCAGATTGCCCGACAGAGCAAGGTCCTGGGAAAGGAAGAAAGGTTTGGCATCGTCTTTGCCGCAATGGGAATCACCTTTGAGGAGGCGGATTATTTCATCTCGGATTTTAAAAGGACCGGGGCAATCGAAAGAAGCGTTCTCTTTATCAACCTTTCGAATGACCCGGCGATTGAGAGAATTGCTACCCCAAGAATGGCTCTCACTGTGGCTGAATACCTTGCCTTTGAAAAGGATATGCATATCTTGGTGATTCTAACCGATATCACTCATTATGCAGAGGCGCTACGAGAGATTTCTGCAGCAAGGAATGAGGTCCCCGGAAGACGCGGTTATCCCAGTTACCTCTATACAGATTTAGCCACAATTTTTGAAAGGGCGGGCAGAATTAAAGGAAAGAAAGGTTCCATCACACAGATGCCAATTCTATCAATGCCCGAGGATGACAAGACCCATCCTATTCCAGACCTTACCGGCTATATTACCGAGGGTCAAATCATTTTATCCAGAAGTCTTCACCATCGGGGGATTTACCCTCCGGTTGATATCTTACCCTCTCTCTCTCGATTAAGGGACAAGGGAATCGGGAAGGAAAAAACCAGAGAAGACCATCCTGATCTTGCCAGTCAACTTTTTGCTGCCTATGCCAAGGGTAAAGAAGCAAAGGAATTGGCCGTTGTTTTAGGAGAGGCATCTTTATCTGACCTTGATCGACTTTACCTAAAATTTTCGGAAGGATTCGAAAGAAGATTCATCTCTCAGTTAGAGGACGAGGGAAGAGATATTGCCGAGACCCTTGATATTGGCTGGAGCCTGCTTAAGAGCCTACCAAAAACGGAACTGAAACGCATCAGGGAAGAATATCTAGAGAAGTACCTGTGAAAGAAAAGATTCTGATCTTTGGGGCGGGAGCATTATCTTTGGGATTCTTAGGACCGGTGCTGGCTGAAGACTATAAACTGATATTTTGCGATTCAGATTTTAAAAAGGACTTAATTAAATTTCTCCAAAAGGAAAATAGTTATTTAGTAAATATCTGTTCTGAGAAAATCACTCCTTTTAAAGTTTCCGGAGTAACCGGCTTTAATCTTTCTATGGAAGGAGAGAGAAACCGGATAAAGAAAATATTAAAGAGCATCAGAATTGTTTTTACCGCCGTAGGTTCTAAAGGTATAGATGAAACCCTAAATTTTATTAATGACAACAGCCAAAAAGGCAGAAAGGAAAGATTATATATTTTCTCCGCCGAAAATGATAAAACTATTCTAAAAAGATGGAGGGGCAAATTTGGAGAAAAAATAAGGTTATGCGATACCGTTATGGGAAGGATGTGCAGAATTGACCATCCGGGAAAATATTATCAGCCAGTTGGCTCTGACCTTGAGGAGGCAGTCATTGCTGAGAACTTCTATGGGTTACCTGTTCCTGCTGACATTTACTTTTCCGCGGGTTTAAGAGGAAAGGCATGGCAGGTAATGGCGGAGGAAGAGTTTACTGCCAGGTCCTATCTTAAATTATTTGGACACAATGGTGCCCATGCTTATTTGTCCTATTCAGGGGCATTGCAGGGGTTTAAATACTTTCATCAGGTTAATCTCAAACTTCTTTCCGAAGTTAAATTTCTTTTAAATAAAGAGGTAGGCCCGGCGATACTTCATAGATATGGCGACCTACTCAGCCAGACTGAAGTGAAGGAATATTGCCGGAGACTGATTGAGCGAATTACCAGCCGGACTTTCTCGGATAGCATAGAACGAGGTATCAGAAATTCTTTGGACAAGATTACTTCGGGTGAAAGGTGGATTGAAGGAGCGAGGTTTATATTAAAAAATGGCTTTACGCCAAAATATTTTTGCAGAATTATTGCTGCCGGCATAAAATTAAATATTAAAAAGGGGCTGCTCTCTGGTTCACTCGATAAAATTATTTCAGAATATTGTCAGATCAGAGAGGAAAAACTTATTACCTTAATTAAAGAGGAGGCTCAGAGGGGATGAGACTTGCCGTAAGCCCTACGAGGATGGAACTTCTAAGATTAAGGAAGAGATTTATTTTAGCTAAAAGAGGGCATAAACTGCTCAAGGATAAACAGGAAGCACTTTTGCACCAATTTTTGAAACTCATTACTGAGAATAAAGGATTCCGAAAGTCTTTGGAAGAAAGGCTAATTGCGGTGGCTACCAAATTTCTCCTGATTCAAGCACAGGTTCCAGAAGAAATTTTAGAGGGAACTTTAATTAAGCCGGAGGTAAGTTTGGAGGTGGAGACTTCCAGAGAAAAGGTCTTAAACATTCCTCTTCCTCATTTTACCTTAATTCAGAAAGGCGATTTTCATTCCTTTGATTCTTCCGCTCCCCCCTCCTTAAATAGGGTTTTAGACGACTACCTTGAAATCTTAAAGGAGCTTCTCCGTCTTGCAGAATTAGAGAGAAAGATTGAACTCTTCGCCGCCGAGATTGAAAGAACAAGGAGAAGGGTAAATGCTTTAGAGTATATCTTAATCCCGAATTTAGAGGAGACAATTACCTATATCGAATTCAAATTGGAGGAGTTAGAGCGAGGAAATCTTGTTCGCCTTAAACGGGTAAAGGAAATTTTAGCGACGAGAGTTAAAATAAAGGAGAAAATAATATGAATGTGATGGAAGCCATTAAGAAGAGGGGAAGTATCAGAGGTTACAAAGACAGTGAAGTTGAGGAGGAAAAATTGAATCTTGTCCTAGAGGCAGGTAGACTTGCCCCTTCGGCAAGTAATCGCCAGGAATGGAAGTTTATTGTGGTCAAAAATAAAGATACAAGGGAAAAACTTGGCATAGCTTCCCATCACCAGAAGTTTGTGGGAGAAGCCCCGGTAGTAATTGTAGCCTGCAGCACAGAGACAAGCCATATAATGCCCTGTGGACAGCTTTCCTACCCAATTGACTTAGCAATTGCCGTAGATCATATGACCTTAAAAGCGGTGGAGGAAGGATTGGGAACCTGCTGGATCGGTGCCTTTGAGGAAGAGGAGGTAAAGAAAATCCTTGGCATTCCAGATACAATAAGGGTGGTCGCCCTTCTTCCTCTTGGCTACCCCATCTCAATACCTTCTCCAACTCCAAGAAAGAGCAAAGAAGAAATAATCCTCTTTGAAAAATGGGGTTAGGCTATAAATAGAGATTTTGCCGGAGTGGTGAAACTGGTAGACGCGCTGGACTCAAAATCCAGTGGGGCTCAAACCCCGTGAGGGTTCGACTCCCTCTTCCGGCACATCTTGGAAATACTTAGGAGTCGAAAGGAGCCTGTTTATGAGTTGCGATGAGTAAGAGCAACGAATAGGCGGGGGGCCGACCGGAGCGAAGCGGAGGCGCCGACTCCCTCTTCCGGCACGTATCGACATCAGGAGACGTCTCCTACATCATATTATTTTCATTGTGGGAAAGGTCTCCTGACCTTGAGATGTCATTTTCTCTTTTTTGCTATTGCCGAAAGGAAAGCATCTACTACCAGCGGATCAAACTGAGTTCCTTTGTTGCGCTCCAATTCCTCAATCGCTTTCTTCTTGGAAAGAGCAGGCCGATAAGCCCGCGTACTGGTCATCGCATCAAAGGCATCGGCAACGGCCAAGATGCGAGCCCCTAAAGGAATCTCATTATTCTTCTTCTTAGCCGGATATCCCTTCCCATCATACCTTTCATGATGATGAAGAATAATGGGAACCAATTCCCTCAAAAAGCCTAATTGCTTAATGACCGCGGAACCATTGAGCGGATGCTGATGAATCACCACCCACTCCCTGGCATTTAATGGACCGGGCTTCTGCAGAATGGCAAGATTGATGCCAACCTTCCCGATATCGTGAAGAAAGGCAGCATACTGAATTAGCTCCTGGCGTCTCTGTGAAAGGCCCAATTCCTTAGCCATGAGAAGAGAATAGTAGCTCACCTTCTCGGAATGACCCCGGGTATACTTATCCTTAAGGTCAATGATCGCCGCCAAGGTCTTAATGGTGGAAAGATAATTTTTATGCAGTTCTTCGAAGAGTCGAGCATTCTCAAGAGCGATGGTTGCCTGATTGGCAAACATCGTGACTGTCTCCCTATCCTCCTTTTTATAAAAGGAGGGTTTTTTATTATAGATGGAAAGCACCCCTATCCTTCTATCCTTGAATGTAAGGGGAACACAAAGTAGGGAACGAAGTTTTTCCCTCTTCAGCCAGGGGAAATAAGTATATCTTTTATCCTTGAGAATATTCCCACTTATTGTTGGCCTATTTTTGCTAAGGGTCTCTCCCGCGACCCCATCATCTGCCCTGATTGAGCGCTTACCAAGCCGATGTTCCTTAACAATCCCTTTCCCAGCCTTCAGAACCAGCCTTTTTTTATCTCTGCTTAAAAGCCTTATCGTAACCGCATCGGCCTTCATGACATCAGTCACCGCATCCATAGTCTGGGAAAGGACTCGGCTGGTCTTTAAGGTAGAAGTAATGGCCTGGTTTACCTTCCAGACAGCAAGAAGAGTATTTAACTTCTTTTGTAAGTCTTTCTTTCCTTTGGACATTTTAATCCTCTTACGGAGATTTGCTCCTCAGGGGCATCTGCCCAGAGTCTCTCTAAGTTATAGAAGTCGCGGGTAGCCTCATGGAAGATATTAACCATCACATCCCCATAATCCATCAGCACCCATTTTCCTTCCTGATATCCTGCCAAAGAGCGTAATCTGTGATTAAAATTTTCGGCTATAGCATCGGCAATTGCTCTTACCTGAATGACTGAATCAGCGCTGCAGATGAAAAGGTAGTCGGTAATCCAGTTGATATCCTTCATCCTTAAGATAACAATCTTTTTTGCCTTTTTTCTCCTGACGAGTGCTATCAGCCTTTTTAAAGTCCTGTTAATAGAGCCGACCCACCTCCCCCTTTAGGTAGATAGTTTCTCTTATCTGCCTGTTATTTCTTTATGATACCTGATTAAATTCAAAATGTCAACTGTTTGTGATAAAATATAGAGTATGATTTTTCTCTATAATCTTTTTCTCTTTTTTTTCCTTTCCCTTTCTTCTCCTTATCTTTTAGCAAGATTAATTGCTACCAAACGTTATCGCATTGGTCTGCGAGAGAGATTAGGTCACCTCCCTTTAGAAATCCTTAGATCTTTTGCAGGAAAAAGGCCGATCTGGGTGCATGCGGTCTCAGCCGGGGAACTGATGGCAGCAAGGCCTCTTTTAGAAGCACTTCAGAAGAATTATTCCTCTCCGATCCTGCTTTCCACTACCACGGAAGTCGGATACAGGATTGCCAAAAAATCCTTTTTCCGGATTCCCACTGTCTTCTTTCCCTTTGATTTTCCCTTAATTATTAAAAGTTTTATTTGCTCGGTTAGACCCAAAATTTTCATTGCCATCGAATCCGAAATCTGGCCCAATCTCCTGAGTATCTTAAAGAAAAAGAAAATTCCGGCGGTCTTAATTAATGGTCGTCTCTCAGAGAGATCATATTCCAATTATCGAAGGTTGGGCCCTTTCAGCAGAGGATTATTTAGCGGGCTCACTCGTTTAGGAATGCGCACGAGCACAGAGAGCGAGCGTATCATCCGTCTGGGAGCAAAAAGAGAAAGGGTTTTTGTCACCGGAAGTCTAAAGTATGATGCTGCTTTCTCTCTGCGAGAAAGAATAGAGCCAGAGCAAATAAGAGAAACTTTAGCAATTAAAAAAGACTCTTCGATCATCGTCTTTGGGTCATTACATCCAGAAGAGGAAGAAGGAATCATTCAACATTGTGCTCAATTGAGAGATTCGGCTCTTCTGATTTTTGCTCCCCGACACCCAGAAAGAAGTAACCTGCCGACCTTTCTTAAAAGGAAAGATCTCAAATATATTCTCTGGAGTAAGGAAGGGGAAAGATTGGACAGGGAGAAAATAGTAATCTTAGACACGATGGGAGAACTTCCTCTTTTTTATCGCTTGGCTACTTTGGTTTTTGTTGGTGGAAGCCTCATCCCCTGGGGAGGCCATAATATTTTGGAGCCGTCTGCCTTTAAAAAACCGGTGCTTTTTGGCCCCTATATGGGGAATTTCTCGGAGGAGGCGGCTGCTTTAAAGGCTTCTGGCGGAGCAATAGAAGTGAAAGACGCTGAGAGTCTATCCTCTGCTTTCTCTGGGCTTCTTGCTAAGCCCGAGAGAACAAAAAGTATGGGAGAGGCCTGTTTTCAGGTAGTCAAACAACATTTAGGAGCAACGGAGAAAAGCTTAGAACTGATTAAAGGATTAATATAATGGGACTGAAGGATTACCTTAACAAAATTGTGGTTTTAGATACAGATAGTCGCTGGCTCTATATTGGAACCCTAAAGGCAATCGAGGAGGACTGTTATACTATCGAGGATGTTGATGCCCATGATCTAAAGGAGACAACCACCAGCCGGCAAAACTACCTCATTGAAGTGAATGCCCATGGCCTGGTAGTTAACCGCAAAATGGTAAGGGTGTGTAAAGAGAAAGTCGTCGGCATCAGCACATTGGAAGAGATCTTAGAAAAGTAGTATAATAAAGAAATCAGAAGGGGGTGATAGAAGATGGCAAAAGCATATTTAAAGGTTATTGTGGAGGCCGGCAAGGAGAAGGAAATAAAGGAGGCCCTTTTGAAGGTAAGTGGGATTGGCTCGGTAGACCTTACTGCTGGGGAACAGGATATTATCGCTGTGATTACAGCAGGAAGTTACGAGGAGATTCTAAAATTGGTGGTAAATAGCATCAGGCCAATAGCCGGAATAAAGTCTACCAGCACCAATTTGGTATTAGAATGAGCGGAACCTTTATCTTTTCTTTTCAACTTTCGGGGTGGGTTGGTCGCTCCATTGTGATCATCCTTTTTCTGATTTCTATCTATTCCTGGACGATCATCCTTAAGAAGTTCTTCCTCTTTCGAAGGGTAAGGAGGGCAACAAGACGATTTTTAGCCGCCTCTCCCATGGGAGGTTCTAATCTTTCCCTTTTCTCAGAGGAGAAACAAAAGGTAAGAAAATTTGTTCATTCCCCTCTTTTTTCCCTTTATCAGAAGGGCTGTAGCGTCCTCTCTTCCCCGTTAAAAGGAGAGAGAAAAAAAATTTCCTTTTCAGAGATTGAAGAAATTAGAAATCTCTTAGAGACAGGGGCAGCCAAAGAACTCTCCTCTTTAGAGAATTCCCTTGTCGTTCTCGCCACTACAACAACCCTTAGTCCATTCTTAGGACTTTTAGGGACGGTCTGGGGAATTCTAAAGGCCTTCTTGAGTATGGGTTTGGAAGGTTCTGCCGGGATTGAGACCGTTGCTCCAGGAATTGCCGAGGCCTTAATTACTACGGTAGTTGGTCTTGTAGTGGCAATCCCGGCTTTAGTTTTTTATAATTATTTCACCAACCATCTGAAGAATTTTGCTAATGAGTTAGACTCCTTCAATTCAGAATTTATTTCCTTCTTAAAGAGGCATTATGCTATAGGATATGAAACTATCCCGAAAGTATGAAGAAGCTCTGATCAGCCAGATCAATGTCACCAATCTGGTTGATGTGATGTTATCCCTATTAATCATCTTCATTATTGTGGCTCCGGTAATTCAACAGGGAATTAATGTCAGGCTTCCCACCGCCTCCGTCCAGAAAATTTCTGTTACCAAAAGCGTCATTATCAGTATCTCCAAAAGAGGAAATTATTACCTTGGTAATAGGCGATATCGATTTCGTCAGCTAGCAAAAAGATTAAAGGAAATATCGAAAAAGAATCCAGAGATTTCGGTCATTGTGAAAGCGGACCGGTCGGTAGCATATGCTAAGGTAATAAAGGTTCTTGATGCTGTTCGGCAAGCAGGCATTGTAAAGGTGGGCCTGGCAACCAGAGGAAGATAGATAGTGAAGTCATTTTTAATTTCTGTTCTTGTTCACTGTTTAATAGTTGGGGTTCTCTTTTTTGCTCCCGGGATGCGAAGAATTATCTATACCGGAGATAGGATTCAACCAGTTTACTTAGTCAAAGCGCCTAAAGTATCTTTCAAAGAGCACAAAGAAGAAGTAACATTTGTCCGAAGAAAAATATTACTCTCTTCTCCTCCCCTTGAGGTAAAGAGCCTTAAAGAGAAAATCTTGGAAAGGTATCAAGGAGAAAGAGAGAAGAAAAAACCTCGGGAAACATCAGAAGAAAAAATAGTAAAAGAAAAATCCATAGAAGCGGTAGTCAGAAGGGGGGCCTCCCTTCTTCTTCCTCCCAATTTCCCTTATAACTGGTATGTAGAGATATTGAGGGATAAGATCTATACCAGTTGGTCACCACCGAGTAAATTCTCCATCCTCCAGGAAGAGGCAAATGCTGTTTTCTCTTTTAGAGTTCTTAAGGATGGAGCTATTGAAAGAATAAGGTTAAAAAGAAGTTCAAAAATAGAGATTTTAGACCAATCTGCTAAAAAGAGCCTGGAGTCAATCAAGAGCCTGCCTCCCTTACCAGATGATTGGAAACAAGACCATTTAGATGTTACGATAAGGTTCAGGGTGGAGGGATAAGAGATGACTAAAGTTTGTTCGCTCGGGCTTTCTTATTCCTCGGCACTATCGTGCCTGCGGCATAACCGCCAGCTCGCTTACAAACCTCAATCATCTCCTGCAATTATTAAGGCAAAAAAGATAGGAACTATTATTATTCTCTATCTTTATTTTTGTGCTATTTTTTTCTTTGGAACAAAAGACCTAAGGGCAGCGGGGGTTCACCTCGATATTTCCCGGGAATTTGCCAGGAAGATTACCGTTGCCCTTCCTCCCTTCAAGGGAGATGCTGAAGGAAAAATAAGGGAAATTTTAGTATCGGATCTCTGGCGTTCGGGACTCTTTTCTCCTCTAAAAACTGAAGAAGACCAGTCTCTGGAAGCTGAATTACTGGTTAAGGTTAATTGCAGTTTAAGATCTGACCGTTTTCATTTAAAGGGCTGGCTTTACCAGACTTCTGGAAATAGATTCCTCTTTGGTGAGCATTATCAGGGAGAAAGATCGCAAATTCGAACCATCGTTCATAGTTTCGCCAATAGGATTGTGGAAAAAATTACGGGAGAAAAGGGTATTGCCTTTACAAGAATAGCCTTTATTTCAGACGAAAGTGGCTCAAAGGAGCTTTACATCGTTGACTACGATGGTCAAAACAAAAAAAGAGTAACCTTCGATAGGGTAATTACCACCTGTCCTGATTGGTCGGAGGATGGCGAAAATCTCATCTATCTTTCCTATCTTCACAACAGGACAGAAATATTTTTCCATAAGCTAAAAAACGGTAGAAGAAAAATTCTTTCCTCCTATCCCGGCCTTAATGCCTTTGCCGATATTTCGTCTAAAGGCGAAATAGCCCTTACCCTCAGTAAGGACGGCGACCCAGAAATCTATGCGATGAATAAGAATGGCTCGGCTCTGAGACGATTGACTTACCGAAAAGGAGTCGACGCCTCTCCCTCCTGGTCCCCGGATGGAAAAAGGATTGCTTTTGTCTCTGACAGAGGCGGCTCTCCCCAGATCTACATTCTCGAAAGATTAACAAAAAAAGTAAGTAGACTTACCTACCAGGGCTCCTACAACACATCTCCCGCCTGGGCACCCCAAGGAAATTTTATTGCCTACACCTCAATGATAGAAGGAAGATTTGAGATTTGCGTAATTAATCTTGACAATGGTGAATATACAGTATTGACCTCGGGTCCAGGGAACAAGGAAGGTCCCTCATGGGCCCCGAATGGCAGATTGCTTGTTTTCAGCAAAAGGCTTGGATATAAATCTGACCTTTATCTACTTGACATCTATACCGAAGAGAGTTATCCTTTAATGAGCGGGAAAGGAAACTATACCAGCCCTGCTTGGTCCCCAAAATAAGGTTCGGAAATTTCCCTTGCGGCACGCTACGAAAAACATTCCGAACCCGTGGAGAAAAGAAATAAGGAGGAAATTACGAGAAAAAGAAAGATAGCAATTTTGAGTGTTTCTGCTTTGGCTATCGGTCTGTTTCTTCTTACCTTTCCTGTTTTTACCGAGGCGGGGAAAATGCCTGAATACCTCCCAGAGGAAGAAAAAAGCATTGCCAATACAGTTGACCCGTGGGGATTAGCCTTTAGCGATCAATTAGTGCGTTTCCGCAGCTATTTCTCTGAAAATGACAAGGCGCCTTTTTGCTTAGGATTAGCCCATGACTTAATAAAAATTTATCCCAACAAATATTGGTTTAGAGGGTCAACTTTCCCAGCAGATATACCGGCGAAGGAGACTGAGTTATTGTGGGCAGCTGCCGGCGAGGTTCAGTCTTTCCAAGTAGCAGTCTTGCCCCGAATAGGTACGCCAGAATCTACTTACTGTCTCAATGTCAAAATAAGGGGAACAAAAAAAGTAGAAGTACAAATATTTAGAGAGGTATTTGTTAAAGTTTCAGATAAAGCCGCTTATCCACGTTTTTCTTCCATATACTGGCCGGATCCCCTCATACCAGAGACCAAAGTCCACCTAAAAGGTCTGCAAGCAGGAGTCTTCTGGGTAGATATAAAACTGCCTGAAGATCTTCCTGCAAGCGTAGTCAAGTGCGAAGTAAGCCTAACCAGTGGAAAGAGTTGTGCGCAAATTATCGTACCCATTCATGTTGTCCTAGGGCTTAAATTGAAGCCTAAAGATTACCCATTTGTGGGTTGGTTTAGAACCAAAAGACTAACCTCTCAGCAGCGCAAAGGAATGTATAAGATGGTATTAGCCCACCACATGCAACCCATAGATGCTTTAAAAACTACTAACCCAGAGAAATTCGATTCTATGCATGATTTCTTGACCAAACACGGACAAAACATCTTTGAGTTAGATTTAAAGGCGGTTAAAAACGGGGCTTATCAGCATATTAAAAAAGAAGGTTGGTTAGCTCGATGTGTCATCTACAGTAATGCGGATGAACCTGACAGCGAAACCTTCCAAAGAAGAAATGTACCCTATTGCAAAAAAATTCATAAGGAATATCCGGGTTTACGCGTTTACCTTGCCTCAGACTTCCATCCGCATATGGAGGAAGGTTGTGATATCTGGCTAACAGATTTATCTGCCAGTGGTTATAATCCTGAAAAGTTCCGGAAGCTTCGAAAGCCTGAACTCTGGCATTATTACTGCCATTTACCTATTCGCTGGCAGATGCGCACCCCTTTGGTATTGGCCCCTAATATGCAGATTGATAATTCTGCTTTGGAACATCGGATAGCCTTCTGGATATCCCGGTATTATGGTGCTCAAGGGGTGTTTCTCTATGCCGGCTTTATGCATCATCGTATACAAAAAGAGTTTTGGCAAACTTTAACCCTTTCAGATAAATTTTCTCCTTACCCATATGCAGGAGTCCATAATGGTAATGGTTTCATAGCCTATCCCCCCCGAGAGCCAAGTGGACCTGTCCTGCCATCACTGCGATTAAAAATAATCAGGGATGCCCTGGAGGATTTAGCGTTATTAAGAATATGCGAGCAGATAATAAAAAAGAGAATGCTCCCTCGCACTCAATCCAAACAACTACGCAAATTACTTGATCCTAAACCGGACTTATTTGTCAATACTCATTACTTCAATGCTCTACCAGAGACGCTATTAAATCGACGAAAAAAAATACTACAATTTCTGGCTCAGTATGTTTGCGATAAGGAGGGAAAGGTAAATAAATTTAGAGGGGTTATTCGTTAAATCTGTGTCTAAAAAGGAGGAAAAGAATGGGAAGAAAAATTGTAGTTTTGGGCATTATTGCTTTGGCTATTGGTCTGTGGCTTAATGGATGTGCTGCCTGGAGAAAGAAAAGACCGGTAAGTAAGATTGAGGTTGAAGTTGTAAAACCTACACCCGGTGTGGAAGAGAAAGCTAAGGAAGAAGCTCTCGCCGCCTTAAAGGGTAAACCTCTGCCCCTGGCCAAGGTGCCAAAGAAAAAGATTTTTAAAGAACCAGTTATTCAAGAAAGAGCTATCTTCACCGATATCCATTTTGACTTTGATAAATCGGTGATAAAACCAGAAGCTCGACCTACCCTCAATAAGGTTGCTTCCTGGCTGAAAAAGAATCCAGATACCCATCTTATGATTGAAGGCCATTGTGACGAAAGAGGAACGGAGGAATACAACCTTGCTCTTGGCGAGCGGAGAGCCCTCTCTGCCAGACGTTATTTAATTGGTCTGGGAATTTTATCGGAAAGATTGCATACCATAAGTTATGGGGAGTTAAGGCCTCTATATCCCAGACATAATGAGGAGGCCTGGGCGAAGAATCGTAGGGCCCATTTCCTCATCTCTGAATAATGCGGTTAAAGCTTTTTCTTTCCTTTCTCTGTCTTCTTTTTTTCTGTGGTGGTGATTTAGCGACAAAGGATGATTTAATCAAACAGGAAAAGGAACTTCAGACTATCAGAGAGGAGTTAAAAAAAATAAAGGAGGACCTTTTAGAAAGGCAGGTGAACTTAAGTGAGGAGATTTTATCCCTGAAGAACAAAATAGACGGGATGACGGGAAATATCTCCACAGAGGAGTATCGCTCAACTCAACAGGGAAAAAGGCTAAATCTTCTTGAGGAAAGTCTATTGGCACTGAGGAAGAAAGAATCGGAAAATATCACTTCGATAAATGAGAATTTAGCTAATCTGCAAAAAGGTCTTCTTGAATTAAAAGAGGGGATTGAAAAACTCTCCTCTGCTCAGAGAGAACTTTCCTTATCCCATAATGAAGAGAAAGAGGAAATAGAGAAAAAGTTACAGATTCTTTTAGAGGAGGTAACTAAGGAGAACAACAAACTGAGAAAAAGAATCGCCAAATTAGAAAAGGAAATCTATTCAGTCGGAGTCTATCATACGGTAAAGGAAGGGGAAACCCTCTCACTAATTGCTCAAAGGTATAAAATCCCTCTAAAAGAGATCATTAAGGCAAATAAGATTGAAGACCCCACGATGCTTGCTATCGGTCAGCGCCTCTTCATCCCCAAAAAATAAAATACCGTCATTTTTGAAGAGGGTACTGTCAAAAATAAAATGAAAGAATTATGAAAGATAATTGGGAGTATGTACATTCCCAATAGAGTAGTTTTGCTCTTTGAAAATTTAAAAAGATAGAGATGGCTGAAAAGATAGACTATTGGAATTGGAACTTACCCA
>DAOWFY010000147.1 GCA_030637775.1 bacterium
CAATAATTTCTTTTGCCTTTGAATCTACTACCCGGAGGGTATCACCCGGCAAAGGAAGGCGCTCGGCACCAAGAATCTTTACCGGTGTAGAGGGACCTGCCTCCTTCAAATTTTTTCCCTCCTCATTAATTAATGCCTTCACTCTGCCAAAAGTGCCTCCGGCAATAAAATTATCCCCAATTTTAATTGTCCCATCCTTCACAATAACACTGATTGCTTTCCCTTCTCTCTTATCCATTTTTGCTTCAATGATTGTGCCTTCTCCTGATTTCTTGGGGTCGGCCCTTAATTCAAGCATCTCTCCCTCTAAATGTAACATCTCCAATAGCTTTCCAATCCCGACCTTTGTCTTGGCAGAAGTCTCCGCAAAGATGGTCTTACCGCCCCATTCCTCAGCAACAAGATCTAATTTCGCCAATTCCTTCTTGATCGCCTCGACATTGATGTTGGGTTTATCGATCTTATTGATTGCTACCACAACAGGAACTTTTGCCTCTTTGCAGTGGTTGATTGCTTCAACCGTTTGAGGCATTACTCCATCATCAGCAGCGACAACAAGCAGGACCAAATCGGTGACATGGGCCCCGCGGGCGCGCATTGCCGTAAAGGCCTCATGTCCTGGTGTATCCAAAAAGACGATCTCTTTTTCATCTACTTTGACCCGATAAGCGCCAATATGCTGAGTTATTTCCCCATGTTCGGCTGCGGTGAGTCGGCTTTTTCTGATGGCATCTAAAATAGAGGTCTTGCCATGGTCTACATGACCCATCAGAGTGATGATCGGGGCTCGGGGAACAAAGGAGGGCCTGCCTGCCGGTAAGCAAGGTTCTTTTTTCTCTTCTTTTGCTTTGAAATGAGAAGAGATCCTTTCAATATTTTCTGTTGAAATGGAACTGGCGGCAACCTTTCCTTTAATCCCTAACTCTTCTATAATTTTTAAGAGAGCCTTGCTTGTAACCTTTTCCTTCTTTGCTAATTCGTAAACTCTCATATTATTTGTGGCCCATTGTTTCTTTAGCGGCAGTAATGATTTTTTCTGCTCTTTTCTTTCCAATCCCCGAGATCTTTGAAAGAGTAGAGATTGAAGCCTCTGCCAATTCCTTAATGGAGGAAAGGCCTATTTTTGCTAAGGATGCGGCGGTCTTCTTCCCAATTCCTGGTAGCACGACAATTGCCGGCAAGAGCTCCTCTCTTATCGCTGAGCGACTCTTAACATTGATTTTGTAACCGGAAAGTTTGGCCGCTAATTTTACATTCTGGCCCTTCTTCCCAATGGCTAAAGAGAGCTGATCATCGGGAAGAATCACCAAAGCTTCCTTTTTGGCAGGATTTACTCTAACCTCTTCACATTTAGCAGGAGCCAGAGCATTGGCAATAAAAAGGGCAGGGTCTCCATTCCAGCGGATGACATCGACCCTTTCTCCGCCTAATTCTTTAAGAATCATTTTGATTCTGGAGCCCTTCACACCAATACATGTCCCCAATGGCTCTACCCTTTCCTTCTTAGAAGAGACAGCGATCTTGGTACATTCTCCCGGGTATCTCGCGATGCTCTTGATCTCTATAATCCTCTCACTTATCTCGGGAATTTCCTCATTAAATAAAACTTTGATAAAATCAGGGTGCGTTCGAGAAAGAATTACCGCAGGCTCTTTAGATGTCCTTCTTGCCTCCAGGAGATAACCCCGGATCCTCTCTCCTCTTCGGTAATGCTCTCGGGGTAAAAGATGCTCATGGGGAAAGATCGCCTCTGCCTTTCCAATGGTAACCAGGAGTCCTTTTGGCTCATATCGCTCCACCACGGCACTCACTATCTCCCCTTCTCTCTTTTTAAACTCCTGGAATATCGCCTCCTTTTCCGCTTCCCGCAATTGTTGGATAATAACCTGCTTGGCAGATTGAGCGCTAATGCGGTCTAAAGGGAAAGCGGAAATAGGCATTCTCTTTCCCTCCTGATCGAAAAAAGCAATCTCACCTGTCTTGGGGTCAAGACGAAGGCTAATACCATTTTCTAAATTGGTTCTCTTCCGGAAGACAGAGAGAAGTCCCTTTTCAATGGATCTAATCAGGGTATCTCGGTCAATCCCCTTTTCCCTTTCTAAATAATCAAGAGCATTTATAAGTTCCTTGGCATCCATTGTGTAATAGTTTAGTCCTATTCTTAGCTAATTGTCAATCTTATTTCTTTAATATCTCCCTTGGCTTGCCTTCCCGGTATGGACCCACAATACCTTCCGCCTCCATCTCTTCAATAAGTCTGGCGGCGCGATTGAATCCAATGCGCAACCTCCTTTGCAGATAGGATATGGAGGCTAAATGTGTCTCAAAGACTATTTCCACTGCCTCTTCAAAGAGAGGATCCTTTTTTTCTCCAACTATTCTTTCCTTTTCCTCCTCTAAAATTTCCGGAAAATAGGAGGGTTCCCCCTGACTCCTCAAGAAATTACAGACCTCCTCAATCTCGGTATCGGAGACAAGACTACCCTGAGCCCGAATTGGCCTATAAGTTGTGGACGAAAGAAAAAGCATATCCCCTCTTCCCAACAGTTTTTCGGCTCCATTCATATCTAAAATTGTGCGCGAATCAACCTTAGAGGAGACCTGAAATGAAATTCTCGTGGGAAGATTTGCCTTAATCACTCCCGTGATGACATCCACCGACGGCCTCTGTGTTGCTAAAATAAGATGGATCCCGGTTGCTCTTGCCAACTGGGAAAGACGCATAATGCTATTTTCAATTTCATCCCGAGCGATGAGCATCAGATCCGCCAATTCATCGATGATGACAACAACATAAAAGAGCGGGTTACCTTTTTCCACCTTATTGTACGCTTCAATATTCCTGACCCCTTTCTCCGAAAAAAGATTGTAGCGACGTCCCATTTCACCTACCAACCACTTTAATGCTCTTACCGAATTTTCCTTATTGGTAATCACGGGCAGAAGGAGATGGGGGATATTGTTATAGGGGGTCAATTCCACCATCTTCGGGTCAATCATTAAAAATCTTAATTCGCTGGGTGTATTTTGGAAAAGGAGGGAGATGATTACGGAATTAATACAAACTGTCTTTCCCGAACCGGTCGCCCCTGCAATGAGAAGATGGGGCATCATCTTTAAGTCTGCCAAGAGTGGCTTGTCCAAAATATCCTTTCCCAGGCATAGGCACAGTTTAGAGGTGGCCGCTTTGAATTCTGGGGAGAGCAAAATTTCTTTAAGATAGACCAATGTTGCTTTTCGATTTGGTACCTCTACTCCCACCGTTGATTTTCCCGGGAGAGGAGCAATAATACGCACATTTGGCGCTTTCAAGGCCATCGCAATATTATCGGCCAGCCCCACAATCCGATGGGGGGTAATACCCGGAGCCAACATCAACTCATACATTGTCACTACTGGACCTTGACTTATCTCGGTAACCTTTGCCTCTAAGTTAAAATCGGCGATCGTCTCCTCCATGACTTTAGCATATCTTTCTAAATCGGCTTTTTCCTTTTCCTCTGCCTGCAGTTCAGGCTCTTCTAAAAGAGAAAGGGAAGGTAAATTAAAACCCCCATCCCGTCCACCGGACGGGAGCCCTCCCTCTTTTTTTGGAATAGGCTTTCTTCGCCTTTTCACGCGGAATCTCGTAATTTTCTTTCTCCGGAAGAAAGAAAGAAAAAAGAGAAAATTCTCCCGGAGGATAAATCCCAAGGAAAGAAGTAGCCCGACGACAATAAGAGAAATTACAAGAATTAAGGAGCCCTCCTTACCAAGTAACCCTGAAAGGCCCTTCGAAAACCAGAGCCCCAAAATCCCTCCAGAAAGGTATGCCCTTTCTGTTGTTTTTACTGTCAGCGCCAAAAGAGTGGAGATGCAAAAGAGAAGAAGAAGAGCGCCGGAAAGATTAAGTTTGAGAGAAAATTGCTCCTTCCCCCAGATCTTATGCCAACCCCAGAGGAAAGTAGCCAGAGGAATTATGTAACTGCCCCTCCCTAAAAGAAAGAGCAATAGCCCGGAGAGATAGGCGCCGGTGAGACCTCCTAGATTATGGATGCTGCTGGAGGAGGGGAATGAAACCTTCGCAAATTCAAAGCAGGGGTCATATTCCGAATAGGAGCAGAAAACAAGAACAAGAAAAGCCGTTAAAGTAAAAAGGAGAATCCCTTCGATCCGCTTGATTAAGACCTCATTTTTCATGTATTTATTTTACCATATATTGTCATCTCCTTCAATCTATGGTAATCTTTGAATATGGCTTATCAAAGGGCAGAAAGGGTTGGCAGGCTTATTCAGCAGAATTTAAGTAAGATCATCCAATCTAAATTGGAGGATCCCCGGATTGGTCTGGTCACCATCACGAGAGTAAAGGTGAGTAAGGACTTAAGTTATGCCACAATCTTTATTACCGCGGAGAATGATAGAGTATCAAAAAAAAGCCTAAAGATTCTATTGAGTGCCAGGAGATTTATCCGCAAAAGATTGGCCGAGGTTCTTCGACTGAGAAAAATCCCTGAAATTAGTTTTAAACTGGATGAGAGGATAGAGGAGCTTCAGCGAATCAATGAATTATTCGAAAAAATAAAAAAATGAAGCAGAAGATAACCTTCTCTTTGAAAAAAGGGATAGAAAGATTAGAAGCCAAAAGGCTCTTAAAGTCGCCTCTTCCTGAAAAGATCCCTCTCTCCCTTTCTGTAGCGCCTCAATTTGGAGATCTTACCACAAATATTGCTTTACAACTGAAGAGCGAAAAAAGACCGATGATCTTGGCAAATATTTTGGCAGAAAGTTTAAAAGAAATAGAACTAATAGAGAAGGTGGAAGTGAAAGAGCCGGGCTTTATCAACATTTTTCTAAAAAAAGAACTTTTTTATCAGGTCCTTTCCTCTGTTCTGAAAGAGGGGGAGAAATTTGGTTCTTCCCAAATCGGAAAAAGGGAAAAAGTTCTGATCGAATTTGTCAGTGCCAATCCTACCGGTCCTCTCACTATTGCTCACGGCCGCCAAGCTGCTCTGGGAGAAGCAATGGCTAAAATCCTTATCGCCTGCGGATATCAAGTTACTAAAGAATATTATCTTAATGATGTGGGAGTCCAAATTGATCTCCTGGGCGAGTCCCTTTCTGCCCGCTATCAAGAAATTTTGGATCTTCCTTTTTCAATGCCAGTTGATGGCTATTTTGGCGAATATCTTAAAGAAATGGCAAAGGATTTGAAGGACAAATACGGAAAGGAACTTTTATCAAAGCCAAAAAAGTTCTTCTCTGATTATGCGCGAGACAGTATTTTAAATGGAATCAAGAAGGATCTTTCTGATTTTAAAGTCCACTTTGATTCCTGGGTCAGGGAGGGAAAATTCCATCAGACTGGCAAAATTAAAAAATCCCTTTCCCTGCTTGAAAAGAAAGGTTATCTTTACCGCAAAGATGAGGCACTCTGGTTTAAGTCCACTTTTTTTGGTGATGAAAAGGATCGGGTTCTTCAAAAGAGAGATGGCGCCTATACCTACCTTGCTCCCGATATTGGTTATCATCAAAACAAGTATGAAAGAGGCTATCATTCCCTTATCGATCTTTTTGGACCAGACCACGATGGCTATCTTCCAAGACTAAAGGGTGCCCTTATTGCTTTAGGCCACCCAACACAATCTCTCTCGATCATCATTGTCCAATTAACCACTCTTTATCAAGGAAAAAAGAAATTATCGATGTCTACCAGGAAGGGGGAATTTATTGCCTTGCGAGAATTAATTAAAGAGGTCGGAGCCGATGTAGCCAGGTACTTCTTTCTTTCGCGAAAGTCGCAGAGCCATCTTGATTTTGATTTGGAATTGGCCAAGAAAAATTCCTCAGAAAACCCCGCTTACTATCTTCAGTATGCTCATTCCAGGGTCTGCAGCATTATGAAATTCGCCCGAGAGAAAGGAATTTCCTGCGAGAGAAGAATTAAACTTTCCTGCCTTTCCTCTCTTAAAGAAAAGGAAGAATTGGACCTTCTTCGGCTCTTGTTCCGATTCCCCTATTTGATAGAGGCCTCAGGAAGAACTCTTCAGGTTCAGCCAATCTTAAGTTTCCTGCAAGAATTGGCGGGAGATTTCCACAGTTATTATAACAAATTCAGGATTGTCACCAAAGAGAGGGATCTAACCAGAGCCAGGTTGCTCTTGACAAAAGGAGTGGGAACTGTTTTAAGAAATGGGCTAAGGTTATTAGGAATTTCTGCTCCCGAAAAGATGTAAGGAGGCAGAGATGACTAAAGTTTGTTCACTCGGGCTTTCTTATTCCTCGGCACTATCGTGCTCTGGGCCATAACCGCCAGCTCGCTCCCAAACCCCAGTCATCTCCTGAATTGGCCAAATACGTATATTTGACGTAAATTCCTTCCTGAGGTATAATATTAGATAAAGAGAGAGGAAAAATGCCAACAAAGAGGGAGGCGATAGTACTCTTACAGAATATTGGGCTTCTCACCAAAAGACAGATTGAGGAGGCATTGGCCAAACAACGGGAAAATAAGCGTTCAATTAAGAATGTCCTCAAAGAGCTTGGTTACCTTACAAATGAAAATATTGGATTATCCCTTCTCCCCCAATTTGGAATCTTGCCGAGAAGCTCTACCGAGGAGAATCTTCCTGTTGAGGTCGTTAAGACTGTCCCATCCTCCTTTGCCAAAGAGCATCGAGTTATTCCCTTTGAAAAGAGAAATGAGACAATTGTCTTAGCTACCGATGAGCCCTTAAATTTACTCTCAATCGATTACTTTAAGGACGAACTTAAAAATAAGGTGCAACTGGTCATTGTGAACCAAGATACTATTGCCTCCTCTTTAAAAAAGTATTATGGAATTGAGACCGAGGATCTGGCTCCTCTCTTTGAGAGGGTTGATAAGGGCTATGCCCCTACACTGAAAGAGGGTGAGGAGGTTGCTCCGGAAGAGGAGGAAGAGGCAGCAAAAAGAACCCCGATCATCCAATTAGCAAATCTACTTATTGCCGATGGTATCAAGAAGAGAGCCAGCGATATTCATGTGGAACCCTTAGAGCACAAGTTCAGGATTAGATATCGAATTGATGGAGTGCTGCATGAAACTCTATCCCCACCTAAAAATATCCAGCGCGCCGTCATCGCGCGACTTAAACTTATGGCCAAGATGAACCTTGCCGAAAAGAGGTTACCCCAGGATGGCAGAATCATGCTTAATGTTTTGGGCCGACCGATCGATCTTCGTGTCTCCACCCTTCCGGGACTTTATGGGGAAAGTCTGGTGATGAGGATATTGGATAAGACCACGATGTTGCTCGGGATGGACCAATTGGGATTCCTTCCTGAGGACAGAAAGAAATGGGATGCTCTTTTAAAATTTTCCGGGGGCATTGCTCTTGTCACCGGACCAACCGGCTCAGGAAAAACAACCACCCTCTATACCTCCTTAAATACTCTCAACACCACCGATAAAAAGCTGATGACGGTAGAAGAACCGGTGGAATATCAAATTCCCGGGATTAATCAGAGTCAGGTGAGGCCAGAGATTAATCTTACCTTTGCCTTTCTGCTGCGAAGTTTCTTAAGGCAGTCCCCGGATGTTATTTTGGTGGGAGAGATCAGGGATTTTGAGACAGCAGATATTGCTTTACGCGCTGCCCTTACCGGACACCTTGTCTTCTCTACCCTCCATACCAACGATGCGCCATCGGCCATTACCCGTCTTATTGATTTGGGCACACCACCATTTTTAGTTGCCTCTTCCCTTCAGGGAGTGATGGCCCAAAGACTTGTGCGGACGCTCTGTCCCTATTGCAAGGAGGAAGATAAACCTGATGCACAAACCAGAGAATTCTTAAAGGTAAAGGAGAATAAGGAGATCCATATCTTCAAATCCAATGGCTGTGAGGCCTGTGACTATACTGGCTATCATGGTCGCACCGGAATTTTTGAAATTTTTATCATGAATGAGGAATTAAGACAACTTGCTCTGAAAAAGGCAGCCGCCTCCACCATAAAGGAGACAGCAATTAGAGCCGGAATGCGGACGATACAGGAGGATGGGATAGAAAAGATCAAGAAAGGACTAACTACAGTGGATGAGGTAATTGCGGTAACGGGAAAGGTAGAATAAAGGAGACTCGGAGCACTTTCTCGGGAGCAACGAGAGCGAAGATTTCCTCGCTGGGGGAATTGAGCGTGCCGCCGAAGAAGATAGTCCGAACACATTATGGCACAGGATATTAATTCTCTTTTGAACGCAATCATAGAGAAGAATGCTTCCGATATTCACCTTCATGTCGATAAACCGCCAACGATGCGGCTTAACGATAGGCTAATCGACCTTGACGAGAAGCCCTTAACTCCTGATGATACTCTCACCTATATGAAGGCCATCACTCCTCCCGAAGGCCAGCAAGAGGTAGAAAAGGTAGGAGGCACAGACTTCGGTTACGCCTTTGAGGATAAAGCAAGGTTTCGGGTCAGCGTTTATCGGCAGAAAGGAAACATCAACATTGCGATGCGACTCATTCCCTATAAGTTTTTAAGCTTTGAGGAATTGGGGCTATCGCAATCCATTAAGAAACTCTGTCATAGACCAAGGGGGCTAGTCCTGGTTACCGGTCCAACCGGTTCAGGCAAGACCACAACTCTGGCGACAATGATTGATTATATTAACAGTAGCCGTGATTGCCATATTATTACCATTGAGGACCCGATTGAATATTACCACACCCATAAGAAGTCAATTGTGACGCAGCGGGAATTAGGGGCTGATGTCCCTTCCTTTCCCGAAGCATTAAGGAGAGGGTTGCGCCAGGACCCGGACGTATTCCTGGTAGGAGAGATGAGGGATTTAGACACAATCTCGGCGGCCATTACTGCCGCGGAAACAGGTCATTTAATCTTTGGCACATTGCACACTACCGGAGCCGCGCGCACCGTTGACCGAATCGTTGATGTTTTTCCGATAGACCAGCAGGAGCAGATTCGCATTATGCTTTCTGTCTCCATTATTGCCGTTGTCTCTGAACAACTATTGGTAAGGGCCGATGGAAAAGGTAGAATTGCGGCCTTTGAGATTATGGTTGCTACCCCGGCCATTCAGAATCTTATCCGGGAGAAAAAGACCTATAGAATTCTTTCGGAACTTCAGACCGGGGCAAAGTATGGGATGAAAACAATGGATGAGTCCTTAATAGAACTCTATTCATCCGGTCTCATCACTTATGAAAATCTTTTAGGAAATGCCTATGACCCGGAACAGATTCGAATTCAGGTGGAGGGGGTAAAGAAACGATGAGTCCCCTACCGGTAAAAACAAAGAAAAAGTTACTCGGTCAGATCCTCATCGAGCATAACCTCATTACCGAAGATCAACTGCGTATTGGTCTTGAGGAACAGAAGCGTACCGGAAAATTTTTGGGGAGAACCCTCGTTGACCTCCATTTCATCGATGAGAAGATTCTGCGCAAGGTTCTTTCTATTCAATCAGGGATAGAGACAATTAAGTTGAAGGATTACGAAATCAGTCCGGGGGTAATCAAGAAATTTCCCGCTGCTTTAGCCAAAACCTATCAGGCGATACCCCTTAAGTTAGAGGATAAAACCCTCACGATCGCGGTAGGCGATGCCTTAAATGTCAGCGCTCACGACGACCTTTCCTTTATCCTTGGTTACAAAATCAAGATTCTTCTTGCCGACAGTGCCGAGATTAATGGAATAATCGAGAAATATTATGGGGCGGATACTACCTCTATCGAAGATCTGATGAAATGGTTCGATAAAGGAGCACCAGCAGTTTCCGAGATCACTACGGGTGCGGCTGCAGGAGGAGAACTGGCCAATATCACTACTCTTGAAGAGATTGCCAGCCAGGCACCGGTAATAAGTCTTTTCAACCTTGTCCTTGTCCAGACGGTAAAGGATTACGCTACAGATTTACACTTGGAGCCCTTTGAGAATGACTTTAGAGTCCGGTATCGGGTCGATGGCATGCTTTATGACCTTCTTCATCCTTCCCCTGATTTAGCCTTTGCTCTTTTCTGTAGATTCAAAATTATGGCCGGGATGGATATTGCGGAAAGAAGATTGCCTCAGGATGGAAGACTCGAACTGACCATTGGAGGAAGGGAGGTAGATTTGAGGGTCAATACCGTCCCCACCGTCTTTGGAGAATGTCTTTCGGTCAGGGTTCTGGACCGGGGGAAAGCGGTCCTGGAACTGGAGAATATTGGGCTTTCAGAAAGCAATCTACCAAAGGTGGATGAGATGATAAAAAAGCCGCAGGGAATTGTTTTAGATACAGGTCCAACCGGCTGCGGAAAGACAACCTCCCTTTATGGCATTTTAAGAAGATTAAATAAGCCGGGGGTAAAGATTGTTACCGTCGAAGACCCGGTAGAGTATCTTTTGGATGGAGTTGTTCAGGTTCCAATTAAGGAGAAAATTGGTCTTTCCTTCTCCAATACCCTGCGCCACATTCTTCGCCAAGACCCTGATATTATCCTCGTAGGGGAAATAAGGGATTTGGAGACGGCAGAGATTGCTGTTCAAGCCTCCCTTACCGGGCACTTGGTGCTATCTACCCTGCATACCAATGATGCTCCCTCCACCATCACCAGACTTATCGATATGAAGGTCGAACCCTTTCTTCTTGCTTCCTCAATCACTGGAGTAATTGCCCAGAGATTGATCAGACTGCTTTGTCCAAAATGTCGCGAGAAATATCAGCCCAGCCAGGAGGAACTGCTTGAATTGGGGCTAAACCTACAGCAAATAAAGGAAGAAAGGGAGAAACCATTCTATCGGCCGGTCGGATGTCCAGCCTGCAAAGGTGGCTATAAGGGGCAGATCGCCATCTTTGAAATTCTTGGTCCCCAAGAGGGATTCTGGAAACTTGTCATGGAAAAGCGTCCCACGGGTGAAATCAGAGAAAAGGCAATTGAGGAAGGGATGAAG
>DAOWFY010000129.1 GCA_030637775.1 bacterium
AAAATGCGTGAGCGAATTGAAAAGGTACTCAATGAGGAAGTAAGGCCGATGTTGTCCATGCACGGTGGAGATGTAGAGTTGGTTGAGGTCGCCGATGAGGGTGTAGTCAGGGTAAGATTAACCGGTGGTTGTGCCGGCTGCCCTGCGGCTCAGATGACCCTGGTAGGCGTGGTTGAAAACGCCATTAAATCCAAGGTCCCTCAGGTTAAGAAGGTCGAGGCGGTGTAGAAGGAGAAAAAACTATTTAAGGAGTTTTTTATGCCCCAGGCCGGAACAAGAAGGGTTAGGGTAAATATTGATGGTATCGTTCAGGGGGTTGGGTTTCGTCCTCTTGTCTATCGATACGCTAAAAGAGGGAATCTTGCCGGCTGGGTTTCCAATACCTCTGAAGGAGTGATTATCGAGGTAGAGGGAAATTCAGAAAAGGTAGACGATTTTCTTAAGAGTCTAAAGTCCTTTCCTCCGCCTCAGGCGAAAATAACCAGGCTCTCTGCTTCTTTGATACCTCCGCAAAATGATAAACAATTTGAGATTCTACCCAGTGTTATCTATTCTCAGGTAAAAACTTTAGCTTCCCCCGATATAGCTACCTGTCCAGAATGTCTTGAAGAACTTCTTGATCCAGGCAATCGGCGATATCTTTATCCTTTTCTCAATTGTACCAATTGTGGACCTCGATTTACGATAATCAAAGGCATACCCTATGACCGAAGTGAAACAACGATGGAGAAATTTATGATGTGTTCCCAGTGTCAGAGGGAATACAAAGATCCCCTCAATCGGCGTTTCCATGCCCAGCCCAATGCCTGCTCTGAATGTGGACCCGAGGTAGAACTGGTCAATAGTTTAATGACCCGCAAGCGGGTGCCCCGAGTTCAAAGTTCAGGAGTAAGAGCAATAAAGGAAACCGTTAAGTTACTTAGAGAGGGCAAAATCGTGGCCATAAAAGGGTTGGGTGGCTTTCATTTAGCCTGTGATGCCACGAATAGAGAAGCAGTAAGAAACTTACGGCAGAGAAAATATCGGGAAAACAAACCCTTCGCCTTAATGGCCAAGGATTTGGAGACAGTCAAGAGATTCTGCCGGGTTTCACCTGTGGAAGAGGAACTACTGCTTTCGGTAAAAAGGCCAATTGTTCTGTTAAGAAAAGCAAAAGACTGTTCCATTGCCCCAAAAGTGGCCCCAAACAATAACTATTTAGGATTTATGCTCCCTTATACTCCTCTTCATTATCTGTTATTTAAGGAATCGCTTTCTGTTCTGGTAATGACCTCGGGTAATATTTCCGATGAGCCTATCGCTTATGAAAATGAGGAGGCTGTCTCTCGTTTGAGCACTATTGCCGATTATTTTTTGCTTCATAACCGAGATATTTATATCCGCTGTGACGATTCGGTAACGATGATATTTCTACCTGCGAAGAGAGAGAGTATTATTCGCCGCTCCCGGGGATATGCCCCAGAACCAATCCAACTCCCAACTCCCCACTCCCTACTCCCCACTCTGGCTTGTGGAGCACATTTAAAAAATACCTTTGCTCTGGCTAAAGGAGATGAAATCTTTATAAGTCATCATATCGGGGATTTAGAAAATTTAGAGACTCTTGTTGCCTTTGAGAAAGGTGTGAAGCATTTTAAAAAATTGTTTGATATCGAACCGGCGATTATCGCTCATGACCTTCATCCCGAATATCTATCCACCAAATATGCAAAAGAACTTTCAACTTTCAACTCTCAACGAGGGGCCCGCTCTGCGGGAGGATGTGGTGGGAGGGTTGTAGTCTCAACTGTGGGGGTCCAGCATCACCATGCCCATATTGTCTCCTGCTTGGCTGATAATGGTATAAGTAACCATAGGGTTATTGGTGTGGCCTTTGATGGAACCGGCTATGGCGAGGATGGAAATATTTGGGGTGGAGAATTTTTAATCGCCGATTACGCAGATTTCCAACGGAAGGGGCATCTTAAATATATTCCTCTTCCCGGAGGGGAGCAGGCGATTAAGGAACCCTGGCGAATGGCCGCTACTTACCTATACGCGACCTATGGGGAAGAATTCCTTCGGCTAAATTTGGATTTCACCTCTCGCTTGAATAAAAATAGATGGGTAGTTTTAGAGAAAATGATTAAGCAGGGGATAAATTCTCCTCTCACTTCCAGCATGGGACGGCTTTTCGATGCTGTTTCCTCGCTTCTTGGTTTGAGAGACGAAATAACCTATGAAGGGCAGGCAGCGATGGAGTTGGAGATGACAATCGAAGAAATGCAAAATAATAAAGGGGACTGTCCCGAGAATTACCGAGGAGCAAAGCGACTGGTAGATTCGGGACTGTCCCAACCAGAAAAAGGAGACGATAGAGAAATGCAAAATTATAAATATGTGATAAATAGAGAAAACGGGATTTTTATTATCGATCCAAAAGATATTATCGTGGGAATAATAGAAGATCTGAAACGTTCTGTTCCTGTTGGGACGATCTCCTTTAAGTTTCACAATACCATTGCCGAAATTATTGTCAATACCTGCCAGAGGATTGGTAAAGAAACCGGGTTAAGTGAAGTTGCCTTAAGCGGAGGAGTTTTCCAGAATATTTTCTTATTGAATAGAACCTTTAATCGGCTAATTAAGGAAGGATTTAAGATTTATCTTCATCATCAAGTTCCTACAAATGATGGTGGTATCTGTTTAGGTCAGGCCGTTATTGCCAATGCTAAACTCAGGGAGGAGATGATATGTGTTTAGCTTTGCCGATGAGGGTTATCAAGATTAAGGATAAAGAAGGGACGGTTGAGTTAGGCGGCGTGAAACGCAAGGTAAATCTGCAATTATTGGCAGAGGCAAATATCGGTGATTATCTGTTAGTCCATGCTGGCTTTGCCATCCAGAAACTGGATGAAGAAGAGGCAGAGAGAACCCTCTCCTTTTTAAAGGAGATAACCAAAAAGCTATAGTGAATATGTTTGATTCTTTTA
>DAOWFY010000079.1 GCA_030637775.1 bacterium
ATCACTAAAGGCGTCTTTATCCTTTCGGCAATCTGCTTAACTCGGTCATGACGAATTACAGGCTTCCCTTTAAAAAGACCATGGTGGGTGCCGATACCAACGGCCAGAAGGTCAACCCCCGTATCCTTAACAAATTTCTCGGCCTCCTCCGGGAGGGTGAGGGCAGAATCCTCAGCCGTAATCTCCACGCCAATCTGCCCCAGCCGACCAATCTCTCCCTCCACGCTGACACCTAAATGATGGGCCGCTTCCACCACCTTTTTTGTGACTTCAATATTTTCCTCATAGGTCCGAGGGGTTTTGCCATCGGTCTGCAGAGAACCATCGATCATTACCGAACTGAAACCAAAGCGAATAAATCTAAGCACCGTCTGATAGTCCCGACCATGGTCAAGATGAAGTGCCACCGGGACACTCGCGCGCTCAATCAGCGCCTTAACCAGGGCAATGAGTTCCTCGGGGTTGGTATACTTTAAGGTGGTGCCCGTTATCTGAAGGATAAAAGGGGCTTTCTCTTCTTCGGCGGCAGCAAATATCGCCTGTGCGCTCTCCATATTAATTGCATTAAATGCCCCTACGGCATAATTGCCAGCTACTGCTTTTTCCATCAAATCTTTACTTGTCACTAACATTTCTCCTCCTTTTTTTCAACCACAAGATGTCATTCTGAGGCATTAGCCGAAGAATCTCATTCTCAACAACGAGATGCTTCATTGCATTCAGCATGACAATGACAATTATGTGTCATTCTGTGGTTTCAGTGGTTTTATTTGTTTCAGTCAGTATAGAATATTTCCCTTAATATTGTCAAATTTCGCCACTTACTAATCAGGCTATCTTTAGTAGAAATATGCGGATAGATTAACTTCCAGACAATTCTCACAGCAACTATTGAATTGATGTGATAGAATAAACGGGGAGGTGAGAAAGGATGAAATGTGGGTTTCCTGCCTGCTTCAAATTGCTATTTCGCTGAAGAACTAAGGAAAGCCTCTGGTAATTTCCTCAGGATGTCGGTGGCGATGAGAGAGGCTTCGCCTTTCTCCTTGGCAGCAAGATCTCCGGCTAAACCGTGCAGATAAACGCCAAATTTTGCTGCGGGGAAACTTTCCAAGCCCTGAGCGAGAAAAGCGCCGATAATACCGGTAAGCACATCCCCACTACCGGCAGTTGCCATTCCCGGATTACCGGTTTTATTGATATAAACATCCCCTTTTTGATCGGCGACAACCGTTTTATATCCCTTCAAAACAAGCGTAACACGATATTCGGCAGCAAAATCTCTGGCAATTTTCTCTCGATTCTTTTGAATCTCTGAGATATCCCTTTTAAGAAGCCTGGCCATCTCTCCAGGATGAGGAGAGAGAACAAGAGCGCTCTTCGTCCTTTTTAAAACGGTAATCTCCCTGGCTAAGATATTAATCCCGTCGGCATCTAAGATGGCTGGTTTATCGATCCGGGGGAGAAGATTGAGGAGAAGAGTTGTGGTCTCCTCGGCAGTAGAAAGGCCAGGACCGATGGCAAAAGCATCTATCTTTTTAGAAAATTCCAAAATCTGGGGCAATGCTTCTGTCGAGAGGGTTTTTTCTTTGGTTTCCAAAAGAGGCTTGGTCATTACCTCGGTTAATTTTACCTCAAGAATGGTATTGAGACTTTCCGGAATTCCTAAGGTTACCAACCCCGCGCCGGCCCGTAAAGCGGATAAACTACAAAGGGCAGCCGCTCCCGTAAGCCCGGGGGAGCCGCCAATCACCAGGAGGTGACCGTAATCCCCTTTATGAGTCTCGGCTTTCCTCTTTATCAAAAGGGAAGGAAATTTCATTTCTCCAAGAGACAATGGGCAATGGCGTAATCTCCAGTGTGGGAGATGGTCAAAAATGGCCTTATTTTCTCTCTATTTACTAAGGACTTGGCAGAACCTTCCAGGCAATAGAAGGGCTGACCACCTTCTTTATTATTAATCTGGATCTCTTTCCATCTGATCCCCGACCTCTCAGCCCTTCCCAGAGCCTTGAGGAATGCTTCCTTGGCCGCAAATCTTGCGGCAAGGTGTTGAAAAGGAGGTTTCTTCTTCTGGCAGTAGATGAGTTCTTCGGAAGTAAAGATCCTCTCACTAAAATGCTTCCCCCATCTTTCAATTGCCCTCTTTATCTTTTTGATCTTAACAATATCAATGCCTGTACCGAATATCATTTTGAAAGGGGAAGTAGTTTTTAAGGTCTTACGCTTATCCTTCTTCCCTCGAATAAAACCGTACCGTCGATCAGGGAAAAGAGGGTATCGTCCCGGCCAAGGCCGACATTGCGACCCGGAAAAAATTTTGTTCCTCGCTGGCGCACCAGGATGCTTCCGGCGGTAACTACCTGACCGCCAAATCGCTTCACCCCTAACCTCTGGCCCGCGCTATCCCGGCCATTACGACTTGCTCCCAGTCCTTTCTTATGTGCCATAGTTATTTCTCCTTTTCTATCCTTTTCACAGTAGCCCCAAGGGGATTCGAACCCCTGCCTGATGGCTGAGAACCACCTGTCCTAAACCCCTAGACGATAGGGCCAATGTTTTTATTATAGCACAAAATGTAGTATAATAAAATTAAGGGCGAGTGGCTCAGCTGGGAGAGCGTCTGCCTTACACGCAGAAGGTCAGAGGTTCGAACCCTCTCTCGCCCACATCGGGGACGTCGCCTAGTGGATTAAGGCCCCGGACTGTCGATCCGGTGATCGTGGGTTCGAGTCCCATCGTCCCCGCTACATTGATTACGCTTAGGGCAACAAGACTGACCTGAGCGCGTGCTGTGCACGAAAAGCCGATGGTAAGGAGGCGACAGCGAAGGCAGCCGGCTTCGGAGGAGGAGCGAGTGGCGACGGGTGAGAAGGAGTCCCATCGTCCCCGCTTAGCAAAATGGAAAAGAGAGGATATGCCGGGAGAGAAAGGAGGAGGTTTGTTCGGGTAAGCCTTCCCCTTTTCGTCCGTTATCAAAAGAGGGATAAGATCGCTGGTAAAAATGAGCCTCTCGCTGGTCTGGTTGAGGACATTATAAGTTTGTCCCTTACCAAGAATATCAGTGAAGGCGGTATCAGGATTGTAACCAGGGAAAGATTTGAGCCGGGAACCTATCTAACAGTTGACATCCATGTCCCTGATCGCAAAACCCCCATCCGCACCTTGACCAAGGTCGTCTGGACGAAGAAAAGGCCACTTCGCTCTGGCTACGATACAGGAGTTCGCTTCATTAGGGTAGAGAAGGGAGGTAGAAAAGACCTTTCCTTCTATCTTTCCACTTTTCAAAAGGTGGAGGAGTTAACTGCAGAGTAGATTTTCGAGGGAGCCGGCAAGGTAGAAGGAACCAAAGATACAGATGGGCTCCTTTTTTCGATGCTCAAGAGCAAATCTGAGGGCTGCTTTTGGGTTAGCGATCATCTTAATTTTCTCCTTCTTTAAATATTCTTTAGCAATTCGAAACAGATCTTTCACCTCCTTTGCCCGTTTGCTTTTAGGCTTGGTCAAGATAACAAGTTTGGCAATTGGGGCAATAATCTTAAGGATGCTTTCACTGTCCTTGCCTTCCAGACAGCCGTAGATAAAGATATATTTTCTATGAGAAAAGAGATTTATCAAGGATTTACAGAGAGCTTTGACGGCTGCCGGGTTGTGTCCCACATCATAGATAATTAAGGGTTTTTTAGAAAGGACCTGGAGTCGGCCAAAAATTTTGGTTTTAAGAAGTCCCCGTCTGATGTCTTGATTTTTTATCCGAAAACTAAAGGAGGAAAGCGCCTTAATTGCTTTTGCCGCAACAGCAGCATTTTCTATCTGGAATTCTCCCAAAGCAGGGAGTTTAAGTTCATTGTATAGGAATTTCCTCATGTAGGGGCTTGATTCATCAAGCCCGCGGGTCGGATGAATCCGGCCCCTACTTGCCCAATACAAGGCAACATCTTTCTTTTTGCACTCTTCCCTGATTACCTGCGCAACTTCCCTTCTTTGAGGGGAAGATACCACAATAGAGCCTTTTTTAATAATTCCGCATTTCTCCCAAGCGATTGCCGCAAGGGTTCCACCCAGATATTCTGTATGCTCTAAGGATATGGGAGTGATCACGCAGACCAAGGGCTGTAAAATATTAGTAGCATCAAGCCTTCCCCCCATTCCCACTTCCGCCACCAGGAGATCAATCTTCTCTGCGGCAAAATACTGGAAAGCGGCCGCAGTCACCACTTCAAAATAGGTAAGAGGGATGCCGGAGGCTTCTACTCTCTTTTCAATCTTGGGGAGAAGTTCGGTCATCAGGTCGGCAAACCTCCTTTTAGAAATTGGTTTCCCGGGAAGAGCAATCCTTTCGGTCACTTCGAGAAGATGGGGGGAGGTATATAGCCCTACCTTATAGCCGGCTTCAGAAAGAATGTTTGCAATGAAATTGGCCACCGAACCCTTGCCATTGGTGCCGGTGATATGAATGCTTTTGTATCCCTCCTGCGGATTACCCAATTCAGAAAGCAAACCCCTGATTGGTTCTAATCCCAACTTAATGCCAAATCGGGTAAGGTTATCAAGAAAATGAACTGCCTCGGTATATTTCACTTAGAAAAGATGGAGAGAATTTTGGCAAGAGTAGGTTTGATCTCTTTGCGGGGAAGCACTAAATCAATCATCCCATGCTTAAAGAGGAATTCGCTTCTCTGGAAGCCTTTGGGCAATTTCTGCCGGATGGTCTGCTCAATCACCCGGGGTCCGGTAAAGCCAATTAAAGCCTTGGGCTCAGCTAAGATGATATCTCCCAAGAGGGCATAACTGGCCGCTACCCCGGCCATGGTGGGGTCGGTAAGCAGGGAGATATAAAGCACACCTGCCCTTTTTAATTTTCCGATGGCCGAGGCGGTCTTGGCCATCTGCATTAAGGAGAGCATCCCTTCATGCATTCTTGCTCCCCCTCCACCGGCCGATACGGAAAGGAAGGGGATTTTTTTCTCTAAAGCGCTCTCGGCAGCTCGGGCAATCTTTTCTCCCACAACCGAGCCCATACTGCCCATAATGAAGTGGGAATCTGAGACGGCCAAAATTATCGGGCATCCTGAGAGTTTGCCTTCGCCGGCGATAACCGCCTCTGAAAGTCCTGTTTTCTCTCTCGCCTCCTTGAGCTTCTCCTGATAGGGCTGTTGGGACCGGAAATCAAGGGGGTCAGCCGAGGAAATCTCTTTATCGCTCTCCTGGAAGGAATTCTCGTCCAAGATAAGATTTATCCGCTCTTCGGCGGTGAGCCTGAAATGGTGTTCGCACTTGGGGCAGACCTTGAGGTTCTCCGTTAATATTTTCTTATAGATAACCCTGCCGCAGCTATCGCACTTCTCCCAGAGATCCTTCTTGATCTCTCTTTTCTCTCTTATTGGCAGAACTGCATACTTCCTCTTCTTAAACCAGGCCATAATTCTCCAATATCTTCTTTAGTTTTCCCTCTTTCTCCTCGCTCATCTTGGCTAAGGGTAGCCGCAACTCTGGCTCAATTAGCTTCATTAAACCAAGAGCCGTTTTCACCGGGATAGGATTGGTTTCCAAAAACATTGCCCGGCAAAGCGGGAAAAGTTTTAGGTGCAATTTCCTTGCCTCCTCGATTTTTCCATCCCGGTAACTATGGACCAAATTTGCCACTCTTTTTGGGGCGATGTTGGCCACCACCGAGACAACCCCGGTCCCGCCAACCGAAAGAATGGGTAGGGTCAGAGAATCATCCCCGGAAAGAACCGTAATATCACAGAGGGAAAGAATCTCGCTTACCTGATTAAGGCTGCCAGAAGCCTCCTTGATACCAATAATATTTTTTATTTTGGAAAGTTCGGCTACGGTCTCGGGAAGGATGGAAATACCGGTCCGGGAGGGGACATTATAAAGGATAATGGGAATATCAACCGCACCTGCCACTTTTTCATAATGAAGAAAAAGTCCTTTGGGAGTGGGCTTATTGTAGTAAGGGGTAATGAGAAGAGCGGCGTCGGCTCCTATTTCTTTAGCATGTTTTGTTAACTCTATTGCCTCGGCTGTTGAGTTGGAGCCGGTTCCCGCAATAACCGGGATCCTTTTCTTTACCAAATCCACGGTAAGAGAAATCATTCTCTTTTGTTCTTCCATGGAAAGGGTTGCTGCTTCTCCTGTACAGCCGCAGGGAAGAATACCGTCTGTCCCATTTTTAATCTGAAATTCAATTAACCTCCCTAAAGCCTCCTCGTCAATTTTGCCATTTTTAAACGGCGTTACTAAAGCGACAATTGAACCCTCAAACATACTCCCTCCTATTTAGCCCTAAACTTAATCTCCCTAATCCCGGGCATAACCTCCTTTAATTTGGTCAGAATCCTTTCCTTCTCCATTAAAAGATGAGAAAGATGCGGTGAGCTATCAATCAGGATATGCAAGGTTCCTTTTTTTAGCCCCTTAATCCTGGCATGCGCCGCTGTTTCCTCTCCAATTAGAGATTTCCAGACACCAACAATATCCTCCCGGCTCGGCGCTCCTCTTGCTCTTATCGGCTTTCCCTTCACTATTTTCTCAATTATACCCGGAATAATCTCTCCAATCCTCTGGGGGTCAGGTCTCCACATTTGACATTTTGTTCTTTTTTCTTGGTAATGCTTCTAATTACCCGAATGGAGGTATATCGACCGGCAAGCCAACCCTCATAAAGAATCTTGCGAAAGCCTGAGATAAATGCTCTCTGTAAGGAGGTAATAAGCGCAATCTTTTACCTCTTTTTTTAGCTAAATCTATAATAAAATCAAAAGGGACGCTATAAATACTCCGAAAATCAACAATCAAATAATCCGTTTCAAATCCATCTATCTCACATTTATTCAGGAGATGATAACCTGGTAAATGTCCTCGCCTTAAGGATTCTTTCGTTTTTTTCTTTTTATAATTTGGATTCTTTTCTTCGAATTCTTTTAGTGTCCAAATCGGGCAAACAAGAACCAAATCAAGTTTCCTTTGCTCAAGATCACATGATTGGCTCATAACGGTCACATCATATTCAATAACTTCAGTGGATACTTTCCCTAATTCTATTGCTGTAGTGGGGACTACAACGGGACAGGAGTTTACAAAATCCCCTTGCAATAGTAGTTCACTGCCCTCCACTATATCGTACCATGGATACTTTTTCATGCTTCTCAATCTTCCTCTTTGACCCCTAACTTAAAATTCTTCTGGTTCAACAATTCTGGGCTCCCCTCTTCTAATGTTTTCCACCTTCATCTCAACGGTATATCTTTTCCTCGGTGGCATTCGCACGATAAAGTCATGTTCTAACATTTCCGTGACTATATCTTCTTCTGATATATCTACAATTTCTTCTATCAAAGACGTTTCATTCTTTATCTCATAACGTGGCCAGACCGAAGACAAATCAATTTCAAGCAAAGATAACGCCTGATATAAAAACGGACCTTTTAACCGTTTCTCCCTTATCAAAATAGATAATAGCCTATTCCATGCTTCGTTTTTGTCTATCTCCTCTACTCTTGAGCTTATAGCAAACGGGCAGGGAATTGGATAATCTTGGTATGTAACATCTTGCAATGTTAACTGATATATCATTCAAACCTCCTTATTAATTCTCCTTCTATCATCTTAAAAAACCAATCATCTGTTAATTCATGAGCCTCTTTTACCCATATAGCAATTTCACTCTTAACCTTAGGAGCATCATCTCCGATTGACTGAACTTGGGTTTCCCATATTAAAGCATTTGCTCCTTCTCTCTTTCCCCGTGTAAATCTCAGGTGTACTGCCCCCTTAGGCTTTGTAGATGGAAAAGAAAATCTTAAGTCAAAGCCTAAAGGCAATTTACTAACTCTAGCATCTTCAAATAGTTGTTTACGGATATCTATATTCATTTTCATTTTCCCCTTCAAAAAAGTGAATATGTCATCTTTTCCATAATCAAAGTCAATGGCATCAATATACCGTAATAACAACCCATTAACCCTCAAATTGTTTTCTGCATCTGGATATGCCTCAAAAAGTGTATCCAAAAGGTGAGATATTCTTTTCTCAAAATCTTCCCACACATATCCTTCTGTATCATTTAGGGTAATGATTCCGGGCCCTATTTGAATGAGGGGCCATTCATTTTTGCCTTTCCTAAATCGGTGTTGAACAACATATCCTGCAATTTCATCCGGCATGGTTGCAGTAGGTAATTGCTCAGGGAAAGGATATCCCTCCTTGACCCTATCATATATTCTGCCAATCAGCATTTTGTAGTGCGGATCTATTTTCAATCCAGACTTTGGTTCTTGTAGTTCCCACCGTAACTCAAATATTGCCTCTACAAGAGGCTTGTTTTTTAGGATTTTTCTACCCATTTTATAACCTCCGTATTCTTTTCTAAAGCCGCCACTTCACCTAACTTGTCTATATCCGAAATTAACTTAGGACATATCTCCTTTGGCCGATGACTATAACCCAATTTGTTAAATGTAGAGGTCTGACCCCTATTCCGTTTTTACGGGCATCAGGATATATTTATATTCCTCCTCAGTATCGGGACGAATAAGAGCCGGTTTTAAGGGATCGGAAATCCCCACAATTACATTTTCGACCTCTAAGCTTTTCAAAACATCCAGGATATAGACAGGGTTAAAGGAAACGGCGATCTTCTCGCCAGAGTATTCAACCGGAATTTGTTCCCTGGCTTCACCCGCTTCCGGGGTATTAATGGAGATAACTATTTCTTTGGGGACAAAATCAAGCCTTATTGAGCTATGGCGTTCAGTGGTGAGGAGACTGATACGTCTTACCGCAGCAATCAACCTTTCCCTTTTCACTCTTATCTCCTTTAACTCCTCCCCCGAGGGAAAGATGGTCTCATAGCTGGGAAACCGGCCTTCAATAAGTTGAGAGATAATAAGCAGGTCGGCTGTCTTAAACATAATCTGATTAGGAGTGATGGTGATTTCAACCTCTCCTTCTTCGGCCAAACATTTCTCCAGCTCATCGATTAACTTTAAAGGTAAAATTAAGTCCATCTCTGCTGGTGAGGAATAGGACTTCTTGATATAGGCAAGCCTCCTGGTATCGGTTCCTACCAAAATCAAGCTGTCCTTTTTTAGGCTAAAAAGCAGTCCTCGCAGATAGGCCCTCGTCTCATCATAGGCGATAGAGAATTTTGTTTTCTTTAACATCTCTTTTAAAACCTCTTGTTTCATTCTTAGAACAGTCCCTTTCTTAACTTTGGGCAGGCCAGGGAATTCCTCGATCTTTAAACCGGGTAAGGTAAATGCAATCTTACCAACCGTTATCTGAGTTTTTTCGGTTTTCTCTTTAATGATATTAATTTCAGCTTCCGGTAATTCCCGGATGATACCGGCGAACCTTCTTCCCGGCACAAGGAGGCTCCCCTCTCTTTTTGTTTTACAAAGGATTGCTGTTCTCATCGTCAACTCTAAATCCGTAGCGGTCAAAAATATTTTATTTTTTTCTGCCTGTAAGAAAATAAAGGAAAGTGCGGGAAGAGAAGGTTTTAGACTAATAACTCCCACAATCCTCTGCAATCCATTTAAAAGATCTTTTCTTCTAATATTTATCTCCATTTTTTCTCCTTATTTTATCTTTTAAATAATAGTAATATTAATACTCATAGTCTTCATCATAAGAACGTCTATTCAGTTAATTAAGAACTATAAATACACAAAAGTCTATATTCTGTACTAATCCCACGGAGTAATTAGTTAACTTAAAAAATGTTCAAAAGTTATCACTAACCTGTTTATTACTCCCCTTTAATCTTAACTACCATCTTCTCAGTCTCTTCCTTAAAATAAGGGTCCTTCTCCGTCATTTTTTTAATTTTTTTACAGGCATAGATAATAGTGGCATGATCCTTTCCTCCAAAACTATCACCAATTTGAGGTAAAGAAGCATCGGTCAATTCTCTGGCCAAATACATCGCAATCTGCCGGGGCAGAACAAATGACTTAATTCTTCTTCTTCCTTTAAGATCGGAGATATGAAGATTAAAATTTTCTGCAACCTTCTCTAAAATAGTCTCTACGGTAATTGGTTTTTGATAGACTTCTGTAATAATATCCTTTAATACCTCCTTAGCAAATGGAAGATCTATTCTTTTGGCAAAAAGGGAACTGCAGGCAATAAGTTTGGTAAGCGCACCTTCTAATAGACGAATATTACTTTTTATCCTTTCGGCAATAAAATCTATTACCTCCTCATCAAAACTTACCCTCTTGATCTCCATCTTCTTCTTTAAAATAGCAATTCTGGTCTCTAAATCCGGGGGCTGGATGTCCGCGACAAGCCCCCACTCAAAACGGCTTACCAATCGCTTCTCTAAGGCAGCGATCTCCTTGGGAGGCCGGTCTGAGGAGATTACTACCTGTTTATGATTATCATAAAGGGTATTAAAGGTGTGAAAGAATTCTTCCTGAATTCTTTCCTTGCCGGCAAGGAAATGGATGTCGTCAAGGAGGAGAATATTAAGGCTACGAAACCTGTTTCTAAAGGCGTTGGTTGTACGATTCTGGATACTGTCGATGTACTGGTTGACAAACTTTTCACTGGGAAGATATCTTACTCGATATCCACCTCGCTCCTTAATAAAATGACCAATTGCCTGCATCAGATGAGTCTTTCCCAATCCTACCGATCCATAGATGAAGAGTGGATTGTAAGCAGTGCCAATTGATTGGGCTACAGCAAGAGCAGCAGCGTGCGCCAGCCTATTGGAACTTCCAACAACAAAATTATCGAAAATAAAATTGGGGTTAAGCCCGGAGTGGTCAGCCCTTGCCGCTTCCTTCACGCGGAAACTCTGGGTCGCCTGCCTGCCGGCAGGCAGGATAGGAGCCGGTTCATTGGGGTAATCTTCCGGCAGGGAAAATTCAATTAAAATGTCCCTTCTAACAACAGAGGAAACCGCTCTTTTGATCAGGGGAAGGTAGTGGTCTTTTACCCAGTTCTTAAAGAAAGTATCCGGCACTTTTAATGTTATCTCCTTATTCGTAAAGGAGAAGGCTTTTATTGGTAGAAACCACAGCTTGAAGGCCTTGGGATCAACCTCTTTTTTGATTATATCAAGAGCCTTCTCCCAGATATCCACAGCCTTTTCTTGCATTCTTTTCAGGACAGCAATTATGATTGCTTAAAATCGAAACAGAGATTAATCCCACAAGGAGAGCTATATTCGGCAATGATTTTGTTAAAATTAAGGTCACCCTTTTCAAGTCTTATTTGGAGAATTTTTGGTATAGAGAATAGCGCTTTATTCACAGAATCATAATCTTTTTAACAACTTATCCACAGGGGTTACTTTCTTCCGCAGCAATGTTTATATTTCTTGCCGCTGCCGCAGGGACAGGGTTCGTTGCGCCCGATTTTTCTTCCTTCCCGGTGATAAGGAACCGGTTTGGCGGCTGGCTCTGCCGGGGACGGAGAAGCTTGAGGAACCACTGCTGCCTCCTCTCTTTTGCTAACCAAAACCTTCTCGTCAAAGGAGCCAACCTCGGAATGCACAAAGGAAATCTGGGCTTCTGCTCTTCTTGCCTCCTCCTCAGAGATGGCCTCAATCTTAAACAGGTAATTTACCACCTCTCCCCGGATGGCATCATTCATCTGATCAAAGAGAAGGTAACTTTCCTGCTTATAGGCAACGACGGGATCGTGCTGACCATAGGCACGCAGCCCAATCCCTTCGCGAAGATTGTCCATATCATAGAGATGGTTCTTCCAGCGGTTATCGATTACCTGGAGAAGAATGGTACGCTCAAGATTGTCCATCAATTCTTTTCCCAATCGCTCCTCTTTCTCCTGGTAAGCAGTCTCGACCTTCTTTAACAACGAGTCCCTTGTTCTTTCTCGGTAGAGCTCTGGATTTTTCTCGTCCAATCGCTCTGGGATAAAGGAAAGGCGAAAGAAGAGGTTGACCCATTTACTCAGTTCGCCCAGGTCCCATTCCCCTGGTTTAACATCGGGATTAAGATAGCGATTGATTCCGCTTTCCACCTCCTCAATGAGAAGGTTATGAATATATTCGGTGAGATCCCC
>DAOWFY010000058.1 GCA_030637775.1 bacterium
AAATATTCCGAAGCAAATTTTTCCATTCTGGTCGGACCAAGGGCAAAAGAGTCGGTAGAAAATAATCCCTGGTTTTCAGAAGTAATCATCTGGGATAAAAAGAGCCCTCTTTCCGAGAGATTAAATTTAATAAAAAATCTTAAAAGCAAACATTTTGACCTCATCGTTGACTTCAGAAATACACTGCTTCCTTTCTTCATTGGAGCAAAAAAGAAAGTTACCTTCTTCCGGAAGGAACTATTCAGCAGAAAGAGCCTTATCCATGAGGCAGAAAGAAGGCTAAGGACACTGCCTTCTTCTTTCCACCTAACCCACCTACGAGGTGGGACTGAAGATAAATCACTTTTTTTTCACATCTCAGAGGAAAATCGCTCCTCAATCCAGAAAATCCTTAAAGACTATGCTATTGGACCTGAGGAAAGATTAATTACTCTTAATCCTGGCGCCAACTGGGTACAGAAGCGATGGAAGAAAGAAGGTTTTGCTGAGGTTGGCGATAGATTAGCGAAAGAATACAAGACAAGAATTATCATTATCGGAGGGCACGGGGAGAGGGGTCTGGCGGAAAAGATAAAAGGATTAATGAAAAAAGAAGCGGTTAATCTTGCGGGAAAGACAACTCTGGGAGAACTAGCAGCCCTTTTAGAAAAATCCTGGCTATTGATTACCAATGATACCGGACCAATGCATCTTGCCAGTGCGGTAAAATGCGTAACTGTCGCTATCTATGGTCCGGGAAACTGGTATCGCTATGGCCCCTATGAGAACAGACATAAAATTGTTCACAGCAATCTCCCTTGCTCTCCCTGCAACGTTGTTAGATGCAAAAGGGATTTTCTCTGTATGAGCTTGATCACGGTTTCCGAAGTCTTAGCAGCGGCAAAAGAGTTGCTGAATAGAAGATGAATATTGCCCAGATAGTTCCCGAGATGGATATTGGGGGTGTGGAGCAAGGGACCTTTGACTTAGCCCGGGGTTTGCTCGCAAGAGGGCATAAATCCATTATCATTTCTAATGGTGGTGGTCTTGTAGCTCTTTTAGAAACCTCTGGCGTAAAGCATTATCCCCTACCCGTCCATCGGAAATCTCCGATTGTTATGGCAAGGATGGTTAAGGAGGTAAGAAAGATCCTGCGGAAAGAAAATATTGATATCCTTCATGCCAAATCCAGAGTTCCTGCCTGGATTGGCTATTACGCTACCAGAAATTGCTCCTTTTGCCATTTTGTTACCGGTTTTCATGGTTTCTACTCTCCTCATCCTCTCAGTAAAATTATGGCGAAAGGCGAAAGGGTAATTACCGTCAGCCGTGCTCTCGCCAAATATGCGGCAGGAAAATTTAAAGTACCTGAGAAAAAATTGCGCGTTGTTTACAATGGGGTAGAGATAAAGGAATATTCGCAAGTTACACCCCCACCTACCTCCCCCCTCGAGGGAGTGCATCCCCCGGATAAAGGAGAGGGGGGGAATCGTATCGGAATTCTGGCAAGAGCTACGCCCTTAAAAGGATATCGCTACTTTATTGAAGCATTTGCTAAAGTGAGAGAAAGAGTTCCTGATGCCAAAGGCTTTATCATTGGTCCTCTCCCCAAAGATAAGATTTCCTATAAGAAGGAATTGGAGGGACTGATAAAAAAATTATATCTAAGAAATATAGAATTTATCCCGCCAGAGCAAAAGGAAGAAATTTTTCCAACTCTGGATATTCTGGTCTCCTCTTCGATAGTCCCGGAGGCATTTGGAAGAACAATGGTGGAGGCGCAACTTGCCGGTATTTTAGTGATTGCTACAAATATCGGTGCAAGTCTCGAAATTATTGAAGACCGAAAGACTGGGCTTCTTGTCCCTCCCAAGGATTCCCCTGCCCTTTCCGAGGCAATTATCTGGTCTTTCACTCATCAAGAGGAAGGCAAAAAAATGAGGGAAAGAGCTAAAAGATTTGCTCAGGAGAAATTCAGTATCGAGCAGATGGTAGAGGAAACAATTGCCGTCTATCAAGAAGTACTATAATCCAATATATCTCTAATTGCAACGATCCCTTTGTTTGTGGTAGAATAACACCCTAAATGGTTGGTAAGTTCAATTTAGGAAATGGCTTAACGATAATTAGTCATCGGATGCCATCCCTTTCCTCGGTGGCGATTGGCATCTGGATTGGGGTGGGTAGTCGCTACGAAACCAAAAGAATAAATGGTATCAGCCATTTTTTAGAGCATTTACTCTTTAAGGGAACAAAGAAAAGAAGTTGCCAGCAACTGAAGCAGGCAATTGAAGGGGTTGGCGGTTCCTTTAATGGCTTCACTTCGGAAGAGGCTACCTGCTATCTGGTTAAAGTAGTCAATAAATACGCGTCTTTAGGCTTTGATATCCTCTCCGATATGGTAAGAAATCCTCTCCTGAAGAATGAGGATGTGGAGGCCGAAAGGAAGGTGATCGGCCAGGAGATTAAGATGTATGAGGACCTTCCCTCCCATTATGTCCATGAGATCTTTGATGGTCTTCTCTGGCCTCACCATCCCCTGGGTAGAAATATTGCCGGAACATTAAGAACGGTCTCCGCAATCAAGAGAAAGGATCTCTTCGATTACTGGGAAAAATATTACCGGGCAAAAAACATTGTCCTTGCCGTGGTAGGTAACTTCGAAGAGGAAAGGATGAGGGAATTAGCCGGCCATTACCTCAGCAAAGTGGGAAAGGGGGAACGCCAGAAATTCTCTCCGGCAAAGAAAGAAAAAAATTCTCCCGGTATTAAACTCATCTTTAAGGAAACCGAACAGGCTCATCTCTGTCTGGGAGGAAAGGGACTTCCCCGAAATCATCCTGACCGTTATGGGCTTAATATCTTAGCCACGATTTTAGGTGGCAATATGAGCAGTCGGCTATTTCGCGAGGTAAGGGAGAAACGTTCCCTTGCCTATGAGATTGCAGCAGGAAGTAAGGAATATTATGATACCGGTGCCTTTGTTGTGAGTGCGGGTGTCGCTCCCGGAAAGACAAAGGAGGCACTTCGTGTAATCCTAAAAGAGTTAAAAAAGGTAAAGGAAAGGAAGGTTGAGGAAGGGGAAATGAAGCGGGCCAAGGAGTTCCTTTTAGGGCAACTCCTCTTAGGTTTAGAGGATAGCTCCACCTATATGCTCTGGTTAGGAGGTCAGCAGATAACCGAGGGGAGGATAAAGAGTTTTAAGGAGGTAAAATCCAAAATCAATAGGGTAAACAGGGAAGATATCAAAAGGATTGCGACAGCCCTCTTCCGAGAAGAAAACCTCAATTTAGCCCTTATTGGCCCTTTAAAGAATGAGGAGGAAATCTCTTCTATTCTAAAGATATAAGATGATTAAGAGAGAAATCGTAAATAAAATTGCCAAAAGGGTAGGCCTCCCCCAGCAATTGGTAAAAAGGATTATTGAGGAATTGCTTACCGAGCTACGCGAGGCTTTAGTTAGGGGAGAGCGAATAGAAATAAGGAATTTTGGGGTTTTTAGGGTAAAGGTAACGAGAGCAAAAATAGGGCGCAATCCTCAGACAGGAGAATCAATCTCTTTACCGGCTAAGAGAAAAGTAACCTTTAAGCCCGGCAAACTCCTCAAAAGAATGGTCAGTTAAATCCCCTCCAATAATTGGGCCCATAGCTCAGTGGCAGAGCAGCGGACTCATAATCCGTCGGTCGTAGGTTCGAACCCTGCTGGGCCCACTGCTTGAAGTCTTACCACACCTACCTTACATCCTCTCCATATCCAAAAACATCTTCTCTAAATCTTCGCAACATTAGAAGCCTGGGGTCCTTTTTCGCCTTCAGTAATCTCAAACTCTACCTCATCACCTTCCTGTAAGGTCTTGAAGCCTTCTCCTTTAATAGAGCTGTGATGCACAAAACAGTCTTTGCTTCCGTCATCCGGGGTAATGAACCCGTAGCCTTTCTGCTCATTAAACCATTTCACTTTACCTTTAGCCATTTATGTTTTCACCTCCTCCCTTCTCGTAAATTTCTCAACTTTAAAAAATTGCTTCCATCAATAAATTACGACACTACACTCTACACTGTCTTTAGTAGTAATATGCGTAACATAACTTTCACATTAAGCTTGTAGCAAATATGATTACTCGTTCCATAAAAAAACCCGGAATTGGTTTACCCAAGCCCGGGGAGGCCATATAACCTGCCGTTACTTTCCGCAAAGGCAGGGTGGTAATCCCAACTTACTCATTGTATATTACCATATCTAAAGTAGCCTGTCAAATTGTGTACTGGTCGGGTACATAGGTAACACTTTCTTCAACTCCCAGTCAAATTTTTTTTGCTCTTTGGAGGAGCAAAAAATTTGGCTGGGTTGCATACTGTTTTTAAGTAATTCTTTTTGGTATTGATTTAAGTATTCTACCGG
>DAOWFY010000036.1 GCA_030637775.1 bacterium
GATTGAAGAAGAAATCAGGGCAAAAGTGGGAGTTTCTTAAAGACCAATGGTCAGTTGCTCCGCAACTACCATTGTCTTTAATGTTCTCCCCTTTGAGGAGAAAGAGATGAAGAAATCTATTCTTATAGGAGTTTTTATCGCGGCATTGATTGCTGGCTTTAACCTCTCCGCAAAATATAGATTAGAGAGAATGAACCCGATAATAGGGTCTCAGGGTCTATCTGCCAGAGAGGAAGATTTAGAGGTGGGTAAAGGTGTTCTCTCTCTGCAGGAATCCTTTGTAAATGTGGCCAAAACAGTAAAACCGGCGGTTGTTCAAATTACTACCGAAAAAGTGGTAACCCTTCGTTATTGGGACCCCTTTGGTGATTTTGAGGAGTTCTTCGGTCCATTTGAGGACTTTTTTGGTCGGCAGAGACCAAGAAAAAAGAGAGAATTTAAGCAGAAACAAAGGGGACTTGGTTCTGGCTTTATTATTGATCCGGCAGGATATATCCTCACCAATAGTCATGTGATTAAGGGCGTGGATAAGATAATGGTGAAATTATTGGATAAGAAAAAGAAGTTGGAGGCGAAGGTTATTGGCACCGACAGCAAAACCGATCTGGCGCTTCTTAAGGTCAAAGGAATAAAAGCATTCCCCACAGTAAAATTAGGTGATTCGGATAATATTCGTGTGGGAGAATGGGTGATTGCTATTGGCAATCCCTTTGGATTAGAGGAGACCGTCACCGTGGGAGTAATCAGCGCCAAAGGCAGAAAGGGTTTTGGCATCAGTCAATACGAGGATTTTATTCAGACCGATGCCTCCATCAATCCCGGAAATTCCGGTGGTCCACTGGTGAATATCAAAGGAGAAGTAATTGGAATCAATACCTTTATTGTTGCTCCTTCCATTGCCTCCGGCATCGGTTTTGCCATTCCGATTGATATGGCCAAAGGGGTCTTTAGTCAATTAAAGGAAAAAGGGAAGGTCATTCGGGGTTGGTTAGGGATTATCATCCAACCATTAAGCGAGGAATTGGCAAAATCATTTGGGTTGGAAAAAACCGAAGGCGTGCTTATTGGTGATGTGATGGAGGATGGTCCGGCAGAGAAGGGTGGGTTGAAAAGGGGAGATGTGATCATTCAATTTGGCAAAAGAGCGATTAAGGAGCCTTCCGAACTTCAGCGTATTGTTGCCAATACCCCTCCCGGCAAGGTAGTTGAGGTGAAAATAATTAGAGAAAAAAAAAAGAGAGTTCTGCAAATAAAGATTGGAGAGATGCCTACCGAGGAAGAGCTTGTTGCTGAAGAAAAAGAATCCTGGCGTGGCCTAAGCGTAGAAGCAATTAGCGGAGATTTGGCCGAAAGATTTAACCTGAGAACAAAAAAAGGAGTTATTGTCAGCAACGTGGAGCCAGGCAGTCCGGCCGCAGAGAGCGGAATAGTAAGAGGAATGATTATCAGACAGATTAATCGAGAAGAGGTAAAAAGTCTGAATGACTATTACCGGATTATTAAAAAGATAAAGAAGAAGCGAGATGTAGTATTGCTTGTTCAGGAAGGTCGATATAGTCGTTTCCTTGTCTTGAAAAGTGAAGCAGGATGAGATAGAGAAGGCAAAGAGATATGCCCTTCGTTTATTGGGAGGCCGTCCCTATACTAAAAAAGAGCTTAAAGATAAACTTTTCAAGAGAGGTTATAGAAAGAGAATTGTAGATGAGATAGAAGGGGATTTAAAGAGATTAAATCTCATCAATGATGAGCAATTTGCTCTCTCCTATATCGAAACAAGACTCTCCAGAAAACCAAAAGGTCGCCGGCTGTTGACTCAAGAACTCCAGAGGAAAGGCATTAATCCGGAAATTATTAAAAAATCTCTTGATAAGTTACTCCCGAAGAAAAAGGAATTTTTTTTAGCCCGGAGATTAGCCGGGAAAAAAATAGAAAAATGCCAATCTTTAAATAAAGTACCAACAAAGCAGAGGCTTTATTTTTATTTGCGGGGTAGGGGTTTTGAAGAAGAGATTATTGAAGAAGTGATAGAAAAAATTGGGACCACAGATTATGATGACGAGTAACGAAATCAGAAAGATATTTTTGGATTTTTTTAAGGAAAAAAATCATCGGATTGTTCCTGGTTATGCTCTTGTCCCCGATGATCCTACACTTCTCTTTACCTCTGCCGGTATGGTTCAATTTAAGTCCCTTTGGGTGGAGAAGAAACCGCTCCCTTTTTCCCGGGCAGTGACTGTCCAAAAATGCTTGCGTGCAGGGGGGAAAGACAGTGATCTGGAGAATGTTGGTAAGAGTGTAAAACATCATTCCTTCCTTGAGATGTTAGGAAATTTTTCTTTTGGTGATTATTTTAAAAAGGAGGCAATTTCCTGGGCCTGGGAATTCCTCATCAAGATCTTGAAACTTCCCAAAGAAAATCTCTGGGTCTCGGTATATGAAAAGGATAGAGAAAGTTTTCAAATTTGGCAAAAGATTATAGAGGTAAGAAAAATTGTTTTTTTGGGAAAGGAAGATAACTTTTGGGGCCCAGCCGGAGACAGTGGTCCCTGCGGTCCCTGTTCAGAAATCTATTTTGATTTTGGTGAGGAATTTGGTTGTGGAAAAAAGAGTTGCCAGCCCGGCTGCAGTTGCCGTCGGTTTTTGGAATTCTGGAATTTGGTCTTTCCCCAGTTTGACCAGAGAGGAGGAAAGCTTTTACCCTTGGGCCGGCCAGGTGTAGATACGGGGATGGGATTGGAGCGAATTGCCTCTATCTGTCAGGGAAAAACAAATGATTACGAAACAGACCTCTTCACTCCAATTATTGAGGAAATCAAGACCTTAGCTAATATAGAATATGGAAAGCAAAAAACAAAAGATGCAGCCGTTCAAATTATTGCCGATCACATCAGGGCGGTTGTTTTTGCGATTTCCGAGGAAATTTATCCGGAAAATATAGGTCGGGGTTACGTAATAAGAAGAGTTATCAGAAGGGCAGCAAGGGCAGGCAGGACCTTGGGAATCAAAGTTCCTTTTCTCTATCGGTTAGTGCCGGTTGTCGCGGGAATAATGCAAGAGCCCTATCCTTACCTTTCTAAAAAGAGCAAAGAAATTAGCCGGATCATTAAAAAGGAGGAAGAGAGATTTGCCGAACTTCTTGATTCCGGGAAAGACCTGTTTATGCAGGCAGTCTCTTCTTTGAAAGGAAGCAAGGTATTGAGCGGGGAGGTTCTCTTTAGACTTTATGACACTTATGGTTTACCCCTTGATCTGGCCGAGGAGATGGCAAAAGAAAGAGGATTGATTATCGATCGGGACGGTTTTGCTAAACTTATCGAAAAGCAGCGGGAAAGGGGAAGAAAAGTTTCGAAATTTGTAAGTTCAGAAGTAATACCAGAGGAAAGCAAGGACATTACTGGGAAGGATTTAAAAAGAACGGTTTTTGTCGGTTATGACAAGGAGAGTATCAAAACAAAAATTTTAGGGGTTTTTCAAGTTACACCCCCACCTATCTCCTCCCCCCTTGAGGGGGAGGATGGAGGTGAGGGGGAAATCGTTTTGCAAGAAACACCTTTCTATCCGGAGAAGGGGGGTCAGGTTGGGGATAAAGGATTAATTAAAAATGGGAAGATAGAGTTTGAGGTGATTGATACCCAGAAGAGCGAGGATGATCTCATCCTTCATTTAGGGAGATTTAAAAAGAAATCACCGGAAATAAAGGGGAACGAGGTTATTGCCGCGGTTGATAGAAATTTTAGAAAGGCGGTCTCGGCCAACCATACCGCCACTCACCTCCTGCATTGGGCTTTAAGAGAAGTCTTAGGTAAAGAAGTAAGGCAGGCAGGTTCATTTGTGGGAGAGAAATACCTGAGGTTTGACTTCACCTATTCTCCGGAAGTTGCTTCCCAAGAATTAAGAAAAGTGGAAGCACTTGTCAATGAGAAGGTCAGGGAAAATTCTCCCCTTTCTTTTACGCAGATGAGTTTAGAGGAGGCAAAGGAAAGAGGAGCGCTTGCCCTTTTTGGTGAGAAGTATGAGAAAAAGGTAAGGGTTGTCTCTATCGGAGATTATAGTAAGGAGGTCTGCGGAGGAACCCATCTTGCTCAAACCGGGGAGATTGGTTTATTTCTTATTAAATCTCTTTCTTCAATAGGAAAGGAAATAAGACGCATCGAGGCTCTTAGCCGAGAGGCTGCCTATGAGCAGGTAAAAAATGTAAGAGCGATAGTTGAAAGATTAACTTTGCGCCTAAAAACCCCTGTTGATTTGATTCCTCCAAGAATTGAACAGTTATTTAAGGAGGGGAAAGAGGAAAGAAAAAAAAGAGAAGTATTGATGAATCGACTCCTTAATTTAGAGGCAAAAGAACTATTGGGTAAGATTAAAATTATAAAAGGGATAAAATTAATTTCCGAGGTGGTAGATGGATTTGAGCAAAATAGCTTGAGAATTCTGGCTGAGACTCTCCGGGAAAGGATAGGTTCTGGCATCATCCTTCTATCTACCAAGATTAAGGATAAATCCTTCTTAGTGACAACAATAACAGATGACCTTACTAAAAGAGGTTTTTCTGCCGATTTCATCATTAAGGAAGTTACCGCTCTTCTTAGAGGAGGGGGTGGCGGAAGAAAAAATTTTGCTCATGGAAGTGGAAAGGATTTATCCCGACTTAAAGAAGCATTGAAAAAGGTGGAAGAAATTATTGAGAGAAATGAAGAAAGAAGAGCGAGATGAATTGGTAAGAAGAAATATCTACTTGGCTACATCCTGTGCAAGACGGTATAGTGTTTATTCTCATCTCCCTTTTGCCGACCTTGTTGGAGAAGGATGCGTAGGGCTACTCTACGCCATTAATAAGTTTAAGCCCAATTATCGGAAGAAAAATGGGAGAAAGGTCAAATTTTCTACTTATGCCTATTGGTGGGTCCGACGCTTTATTCTCAGGGCAATAGAAAGGGAAAAGGTAGTAACCGTACCTGCCCATATCAGTCGGATGGCTTCCCGATGGAAAAAAGAGGCGCAATTACTTACCGAGGAATTCGGCAGAATGCCCGAGGATGAAGAAATAGCAAAAACGGTGAAGATTAATTCTAAAAAGATCAAGAATGTTAAAAAGAGCCTTGCTCTAAAAGAGATATCTCTTGACCTTCCGCTAGGTGAAAAAAGGTTACTTGATCTCATTGGAGATTCAACTGAAAGGGGTTTTGCTACCTTTAGGAATAAGGAACTGTTGAGAAGGTTATTTCGATCCCTGGATAAAAAGGAGCAGGAAATTTTAAGGCTCTATTTTGGCCTTGATGGTCAAATTCCCTTAACCTTAGCAAAAATAGGAGAAAAATTGCGTCTTAGCAAGCAAAGGGTTCATCAGATTACGAAAGGTGCCATTGGAAAATTAAGGAGCAACTTAAATGAAGAAGACAGGCCCCGTTAGAGATTTATCCCTAAACGTGGTAAAAAGTCTTATCCGGGCTATCCCTGACTTTCCCAAAAAAGGGATTCTCTTCCGGGATATTACCCTCCTTCTTCAGGATCGGGAAGGGTTTCAGAGGGCGATTAAACTTCTTCAAAAGGAATGTCCCAAGGATACAGAGAGCATTGCTGCCGTGGAGTCGAGGGGGTTCATCCTTGGCGGCGCTTTAGCTGCAAACTTAAAGGTTGGTTTTGTCCCCATCCGCAAAAAGGGAAAACTTCCATATCGGACAGCGAAGATTACCTATCAATTGGAGTACGGAACGGAAACGATAGAAATTCATACCGATAGCATTTGCCCGGGAGGAAGAGTGGTACTGGTTGATGACCTCCTGGCTACGGGAGGAACTGCTACTGCCTCAGCCAAACTGATTGAAAATTTAGGTGGCAAGATAATCAAGATTCTCTTTCTTATTGAATTAACCGGTCTGAAGGGAAGGGAAAAATTAAAAAAATATAATCTTTTTTCTCTGATAAAATATTAGTTTTAATTAAAATGGCAAAGCGAATCTTAGTCGTAGATGATGATCAAGACTTGGTTGAGGTTTTGAAGACCACTTTAACCAAGGCGGGTTATCGAGTTCTTACCGCTTACGATGGGGAAGAGGCCTTAGAAAGAATTAGAAAGGTTATTCCTGACCTCATCGTCCTTGATGTGGTGATGCCAAAGACGGATGGAATCGAGGTTCTTAAAGGTTTAACCAGGATGAAGAATCTTAACCGTCGATTAGCAACACCGGTAATTCTTCTTACAGCTAAATCTGAAAAGAAGAATGTTCATCAAGGCTATGAATTTGGTGCTGATTGGTATCTTGCTAAACCCTTCCAGGCCCCCGACCTTCTTGCTGCGGTGAAATCCCTCCTTTCAGGGAAATAAAATTTATTTTTTGTCTTTATTTTTTAGCATTATCTTGGCAATCTTAACCATATTCTTCTTATCATCTGGACTTCCATCCTTTATCAGATAGAAGAGTTGTTTTAAAGATTTATCCTCTTCCGTCGTCTTATATTCCCTCACCATACTGAAGAGAGCACTGATGGGAATTTCCAGAGCGCGGGCAATATTCTCCACCGTCTTGAGGGATGTTCTCTTCGTCCCCCGCTCAATATGTCCCAAGAAATTTGTGCTTATTCCTGCCTTCTGAGCTAACTCCTCCTGACTCAGTCCTAATCTCTTCCTCTCCGCTTTAACTCTTATCCCTACCAAGCGATAGATTTCTTCCATTTTTTCCTTCTCATTCTTTTTTCTTACATTGTCTTGACATTATATGATATTCTTCTTATAATTGTAATAGCCTAAAAGGCAATAAGAATATTCTTGACTTATGGGACACTAAAGGAGTATAATAATTATAAAAATGCCTATGGTCTTCAACCAATTAAGCCGGGGGCCTATCGCGAGTAATTCCTTTCGGGTCGGGGATGAATTCAATGCTCCGGTAATGTCAAAATCTAAGAAGGGAGACTATCGGGTCTTTTTTTTAATATCCGCAGAACAAAAATCTTCTGGGGTGGAAATCCTGAAGATAAAGTAACCTTAACAGTTAATGGAGTGAGCCACCGGTTGGTCAATGAATCTGATATAGATAATTTCAGGATAAATTATTATGATGGAGATTATGACGAGGTAAGCCCTACCAGCACCCAGGCAAATCGCAACAATATCAAAATAGTTAAAATTTTATTAGGACTAAAAAAGGATAATCAGGAATTCAGTTTAGAGAATATTATTACTTTAAGAAAAGAATTGCCCGGGGAGGCAGAAGAAACAGGTCTAGTAGGCTACTGGAAGATGGGTGAGTCTTCATGGGACGGCACTGCTGGTGAAGTAATTGACTCATCCGGCAACAGTCATCACGGCAGAGCCTATGGAGGAGCAACTACGGTAGCTCCTGGGAAATATGGGAGCCACTGTGGAAGTTTTGATGGAACAGATGATTATATTGATTGTAGAGATATTGTAGGCTTTGAGAGAAATAACGCCTTTAGTGCAGAAGCTTGGATATCGGTAACCTCAACGGCAAGGAATTTAATTGTCAGTAAACAAACGGATGCACCCAACTATAGAGGATGGGGGTTTTATATATTAAACGGGCAGGTTTATGTAATTATTGCCAATGTTCCTTTTAATTCAATACAAGCCAGAACTAGTGGTGTTTTTAATGATGGGAACTGGCATCACGTTGCTTTCACTTATGACGGTTCCTCCAATGCTAATGGTATCCACATATACATTGATGGAAATGAGGATTCGGTTGTAACATACAATGCATTGTCTGACACTATCCTCAATTCTGTCAATTGTCAGATTAGTGGTAGAGATGGAGCAAACTATGTATTTGAGGGTTATGTAGATGAAGTTGCAATCTACAATCGGGCATTATCTGCACAAGAAATTGGTGACCATTACAAACGAGGAGCGTGCAATCCGAAGTTTCAGGTGCGGTCCGGCTCTTCTAATCCGCCTACGGGAGAGTTTGTTGGTCCTGATGGCACAAAAGATACTTACTTTACCGATAGCGATGGAGAGGAGATAGATGTTTCTGATAACCGCTATTTTCAGTATAAAGCATATTTCTCCACAGAGGATAAAGGGTATACTCCGGAACTTCACAGTGTTACCGTTACCTATAGTCTTCCAGGAACAGCCGGTGCTCGCACCGGGCCTTACATCTATCACTGGGAAGAGGTGTTTGAGTGACGGAAAAGTCAAAGGTAAGAAAAAATTATTTAGAGATTTCTAAGCTTTTTTTGAGAAAATAAAGTCCGATGTCGAAATGATGAAGGAAATTTAATCCGAGTAAACCATCAACCTGGCTTCGTGGAGGGAGATTATGACAGGCAACATGAAGATTTTTAAGCTCAAAGCCAAAGGCTTTGATGAAAGGAATAGTAATAAGAGGGGCATATTCAATACCGCTTGCGGTAACAATTTCAATTTTTTGTTTGGAAGCTGTTGGATTGCAACCGATAGCAAAGGCAGCTTCAAAGGGAATAATAGTATAGGTAGCTCCTGTATCAAGAGCAAGTTTTACTATTTTAGTGTGGGTACCGGAAATAATGGTATATACTACAATAACTCCGAATTCTATTGATAATGGATATTTAGACATAGAAGGCTACCGCAAGACCCTTAGGAAGTTTATCCTCGGAATAGGTAGTCAAAGTCAGACCTTTATATTTCATCATTTTTTTATAGATTTCATCGCGATTTTTACTATGAGCAAGCAGATGTCCTGTAAGAGGAGTGGTGGTAGATTCATCCACCTTATTAACGCGAATGAGCAACCACTCATGAGGATATTTCTTTCGGATAGTTTCAATCTTTTGGAATTTCATTCTTTTTCACCTCTGAGGGAAATGATAGCATAAGAAAACGTAAAAGTCAAGATTATGCGCAGGTTCAATACATGGGTAAGAGTCGAGGTTCCCTCTTTTCAACTCTATTTTCAACATTTAATTTACTAATCTGATGTTTGTAATAATACTCCTCTGGGGTTAAATAATCAAGAGAAGCATGTGGCCTAACTTTATGATAGGTCTCCTCCCATTTGCTCAATAAAGCGTTTTGTTCCTCAACATCAGAGGTGAGATTCCC
>DAOWFY010000014.1 GCA_030637775.1 bacterium
ATACTCGGCACAATAGGTAATGACCGAGAGCCTCTCGGCTGGTGGGGTATTAATCTGAGAGAGGTCCCTGATCCCCGAGAGGGAAAGATGCAATGTCCGGGGAATAGGAGTGGCCGAAAGGGTGAGGACATCAATCTGCTTGGAGAGGGTTCTTAATCTTTCCTTATGAATAACACCGAAGCGCTGCTCCTCATCAATGATTAATAGTCCCAGGTTAGGGAAAACAACATCCTCTCCTAAAAGCCGATGCGTTCCAATGATAATATCGATTCTCCCCATTTTTAAATCGACAAGGATTCTTTTTTGCTCTCTTTTGTTCTTGAACCGACTGAGCATCTCAATATTAACCGGGTAGGCAGCAAACCTCTCTTTAAATGTGGATAGGTGCTGAGTAGCAAGGATTGTTGTGGGAACTAGAACCGCCGCCTGCTTACTATCCATCACGCTCTTGAAAGAGGCTCTCATCGCGACCTCGGTCTTCCCATAGCCAACATCTCCACAGAGTAGCCTATCCATCGGCCTTGGTTTCTCCATATCACCCTTTGCCTCTTTAATTGCTCTCTCCTGGTCCGGGGTCTCCTCATAGATAAAACCATTCTCAAACTCCCTTTGCCAATCGGTATCGGCAGAAAAGCGAAATCCCTCTTTCCTTTTACGATAAGTGTAGAGCTCCAAAAGGTCGGATGCCAGGTCCCGGAGTCTACCGGCTATTTTCTCCTTTGTTTTCAGCCAACCCTTTGTTCCCAGGGTTGAAAGTTTTGGGGGTTTTGAGGAACCAACATACTTTTGTATCAGAGTAATATGGGAAAGGGGAAGATAGAGCCGATTTCCTTTAGCGTATTCTATCGCGATGAATTCCTGCTGGTTTTTGTCGATCCTCATCCTCTTTAATCCTAAAAACCGACCAATCCCCTCATTAATATGGACAATGTAGTCTCCTTTCTTCAGGTCTTCAAAGGCAAAAATTGTGGTTGCCTCTTTAAAAATGGGTCGAGCTCTGCGGTTCTGGTAACGGGAAAAGATTTCATGGTCGGTAAGCACCGTTAAAGAAATCTCAGGCAGGACAAACCCGGCAGAGAGGTTGCCAATAAGCAGTTCAAACCTCTTTTCTGAAATCTTCCTTTCTTTAAAGACAATCTGCGCAAATCTTTCCTTTTGCCCTGTATTGGCAAAGAAGATTTTAACTTTCCCCTTTAAAGATTTAGAGAAGATTTCCGGAGCTTTAATGGACTCTACCGATTTTGTCAGAAAAGAGATTTTCTTTGCTTTAGTCTCTGTGGGAAAGGTATAAAGATTAAGGAGAAATTTTTGGGTAACTAAAGAAATTAATTCCTCCCAGGAAAGATAGAAATTTCTCCTTTTCAGGGGCACCTTTCCCAGATATTTTTTTGCCTCGCTTTCCGTCTTTCTCGGCTCATTGAGGAAGATGATACTTTTCTCGGGGAGATACTCTAAAAAGGAGACAGATTTGTTTTTCTTGAAATTTAATTCATCCCTGGGCAGAATTTCACAAGAACCTATTTTTCTTAGCGAGCGCTGATTACCTACATCAAAAAGACGCAGAGAAGCAATTCTTTCCCCGGAAAGTTCTATTCTTATCGGCGAAGAAAAGGTTGAAGGAAAAAGATCGATAATACCCGCCCGGAGGACAAAACTGTTTTTTCCCTCCACCACTATCTCCGCCGGTTCATAGCCAAAATTAAGAAATTTTTTAATCAGATTCTCTCGATTGAAAGAACCTCCTATCGCCAGAGAGATTCTGTTTGCTTTAAGATTTAAGGGAGAAACGATCTTGGGTAAAATTGCCTGAATGGGAGCAATAACAATTGGGGGGGGGGTAGGGGGGAGGGTGAGTTCCTCAAGAACCTTTAATCTTTCTTCTAAGATGGGAGCCGGCGGATTCAGCTTTTCGTAAGGTAAGACCTCCCGGAAAGGAAAAAGTCTGATCTTGCCTCTATTCAGAAAGGCCAGAAGATCAAAATAGAATTTCTCTGCCTCCTCTACATTTTCGCTAATAATTAAGAAAGGGATTTTCAAATCGCGAAAGAGGCTGGAGATAAGGAGAGATTTACTTGAGCCCCAGAGCCCCTCCAGAGAAAGAGGACCACTGGATTTCTTCTTTCCTCTGCTTTCTTTAATCCTCTCTAAAAGAGAAGGATAATTTTTTAATCTTTTAGCAAAATTCAACATTTCTAAATTAAATAGCGGGGCTTTTTAACTCTGCGGTTACTAACTTTTTGAGGAGATGGCGACCTTGATTGCTTCTTGACTTTTGGTTAATGACGTGGAGGTCTTACCCAGTCTTTACGCTGCTTTGTAGCTTTTATAAACTTACTTACATCTTCGTTAACTGTCGGACTACTTAAGTCAAAGGTCTTATCAACTTTCCATTCCCGAAATGCCCTTCTCATTATCTCTAACCACTTGTCATACTCACTTTTCTTATAAAACTCGCCCTCGCTTGGCGGTGTGTTAGATACTACATAGTGCTCCCCATCCTTCTTAAAACAATAAAATGGTTCAAATACATTTGTGATTGTTATTTTTCCATGCCTCAAGTCACCCTTCTTACCTTGCCCGTAACAGATACCTGCTGATACAATAATACTCGCAGTTGCTATTATCACCGCCAACCCATTAGTTATTTTATTCGTCTTCCTCATCAATGCCAAGATTCCTTGTGATTTGTATCCTCGGGTAGAGTTCTTCTGTAATTGTAGTAATCCAGATCAGGGGTTGAAGAGCAATTCTGGTTATCGCTCTGAAAATTGGTTTATTTCTGATAAATTCAGCAATTGGAGGGCTAATAGCATAGTAAAGTTCGACAAACTCTTTTCCAGCAATGGTCTTTAGAAGAACATCATCCCGAAATTTAGTCAAGGTTTTTACCTCTTCTGCCATCTCTGTGCCATAGGCGGCGGTAGCAATGAAGCAGCCTCCACCACCACCGTTTCCTCCATCTTCAACAACAGGGGCTTCGGCTAAGGTAAGGTGGCCATAATGCAAAGGTTCTTGCCAGGCACCACTATCATTAAATCCATTAGACCACTCTCCATTGCGTGAATCAGTGTGGCTATCATAGCAAAAGGAATAAAAGCCGATGGTACTTCCAACTGTTGACTGGAAGGCTCCCGTGATGAGGTCGATTCTTATTTCATACTGCATATTGCCAGAGGCAATAGAGCCAGAAGAGATAACATCGGCTGCAGCGACGGTAGCAGCAGACTGGTAAGGGTAGGTTCCATCATCATAGATTCCCCGGAACAGATTCCGCCAGACAGTTCCATCATAATAACACCAGTAGTTCCCTTCATCGGTATTAGCCTCTGAATCCCATTGATGGTTGTGGTCATCATCAAAGTATATTCCAACCTGATCATTATCATCTAAGGTGGTATCATTAGGGTCATCAATAGCTAAATATAGATACTGAGTGTCATTCTTGATATAGGCGGTGACGGCAGAGGTAACGCCGGTATTGGTAATATCAATTGCGGTAGCATCGGTCCATTCATCAGCCGAGATCTCCCCATCGATGGTGGGAGTCACCGAAAGCCAGGAAGAGGAGATTGTGGGCACCGGAGAAGCATTGATAAGGTATTGTTTTAAAAACTCATCCCAGCCTGTATCAGCACTTAAATCATAAGTGGCTCCTTCGTAGCATCTTTCATAGAAGCCATCCTCTCTGTTGGGAAAATAGATCGCAAGACCATTGGAGTACACTTGACCTGTCCCATGATACTCGGCAATAACGCCATTGTTCACTGCTGTTTTAACGGCATCTGCCCGAGCAACGATTGCGCTATCTGTAACATTGTTAGAAACTAAATCGGCAAAGTGATAAAGGTCAATATGCTCGATGGTATAATATTCCTGGGAATTTTCTCGACAGCTCTTGATCTCTGACCAGTTGGAACTCATCGCCGTGGCAAAATTATCGATGGCAGCAGCAAGGTTACTCATCTGGCTCAAATCTATGGCTGACTGGGTAGTACCCTGGTTACCCATATCTTCATAGTAGGCGCCATATTTGTTAACGATCGTTGTCCCTAATTCGGTTGGTGTCATTGGGTGGCCAAGGTCGGTATCGGCATTTACTAAATCGGTAAGAATTGTATCATAGGGCCAGCCATCTTCTGGTTCTGCCTCTTCCGAGCCAACCATTATAGAGACAGCATTTGTAGATTTAGAGATTTCATAGGCAACCTCTACCATTCCCATCAGGCAGGCATCAAAACCAAGAAGATTAATATCATTGGCATTATTAAGAGCAGTCTCAACCTCATCCATGTAGAGGTAATCAGCAGAAGTTTCATCGTAACAGACATATTTGGTGGACTCACCTTCCTTTAAGATGCTCCTCCAATCCTCTCCCGCTTTCCAGGAAAGGTTGACTACCTTTTTTCTCTCTAAAATTTCTCTCCAACCACTGCCATGATTCCAGAGAACTAAAGCATAGTTGCCAGCAGGGTAATTAGTTATCGCCCAGTTGATGAAGTCGGTTAATATATCAAGGTCTCCCATATTGACTTCACCCAAATCAGACACCTGATTTCCTTCTATTGGTGTGATGCCGGCAGTTATCTCAAAGCGCTTACAGGTTGTCCAATTTTCATAGGAACTATCATAGCCAGAAATTCGATCAAACTGAACAACAACTCTAACGGCGGCTCCCTCCCCGGTTAAACCGACAACGGAGGAGATCTCCAGGAAGTCATCAATTCCGGCAGATTCTAAGTTATTATCTCCATCCAGATAGACCATAAATGTCCAGTCTGCCTGGGCAGACGCTTTCTGAGAAAAAACTAAAAGAAGCAGCAAAACCATAGCTGCTTCCCCCAATAACCATCTCATACTTTTTATCACCCTCTCCTCAATTCATTTTATTCTGCTCTTTTTACTAATAATTCCCTTCCTTCTATCCTGATTACCTTGACCTTCTCCCCTTTTTTGATTAAACCTTCTATGACCCTTCCATTCCAGTATTCACCGTGAATGTGAAGTTTGCCGGAAGGAGAAAGATCTGTCCTTGCCTTTCCAATCTCGCCAATCAAACCTTCCCTTCCGGTTGTAACCTTCCTTTTATGGGCACGGATCACAAAGAAGAGAATAAAGAGAAAGAAGAGCGCGGTAGTAAGGGTTACCCCTAAGATGAGAGGGGTTGAGACTCTTCTGATAAAGGAGAAGGGTTTGATGAGCATAAATGAGCCCAAAAGCAGAGAGACAACGCCGCCCGTAGCCAGGAGACCACCAGAGGCAATCTTTGTCTCCAAAATGAAGAAGGTAATTGCCAAAAAGATTAGCAAAAGACCAGCAATATTGATGGGTAGGGAATGAAAGGCAAAGAAGGCCAGGATAAGGCAAATTGCGCCAACAATTCCGGGAAAGCCAATCCCCGGACTGGAGAATTCGGCAATGATTCCCCAGATACCGAGAATAAGAAAAATATAGGCAATATTTGGATCGCCTAAGCTCTGCAGGAATTTTTCCGCCGGCTTTATTCGCAGAGGAATAATTTTGCTATCTTTGGTATGCAAAATTCTCTTTTTTCCTGAAACAAGAATTTCTCTTCCCTCCAATTTCGCCAAAAGTTCCTCTTCATCTTTGGCAATAAGGTCAATCACCCCTAATTTGAGTGCCTCCTCCTCATCGATGGAAAGACTTTTTCTTACCGCATCCTCAGCCCATTTCACATTGCGATTATTTTTCCTGGCAATTCCCTTGATGAAACTGACGGCATCATTTACAATCTTTTTCTCCATCTCCTTGCCCATCCCTCCCATCAGACTGACCGGATGGGCGGCTCCAATATTTGTTGCCTCTGCCATAGCTAAGACAGGAACAGAAAGGGCAATGAAGGTTCCGGCTGAGGCACACTGAGCACCAGAGGGAGCCACGTAGATAACAATCGGGATATTTGCCGACATAATCTCTTCTACAATTGCCCTGGTAGAGACGAGAAAACCTCCAGGGGTATCGAGTTTGATGATTAAAAGGGATGCTCTTTCTCTTCTCGTATACCTTATCCCTTCTTTGATCTGTCGGGCAGTAATCGGATTAATTACCCCTTTGATGGGGAGGAGATAGACAGGCTTTGCCTCTGCGAATAGAGGAATGGTATAAAAAAGGAAGGAAAAGAGAAAAACACTTCGTGTCATTTTTCAGTAAACTTTTTTACCCCCTCCTCAACAAATTTATAGTAATCCTTTCTCTTCAGAGAGGAAGCGGCATCCTCATCCAAGATAGCAATTACCTGAGGATGAACCTGCAACATTGAGGCGGTAATTTGACTTGTCACTGGACCTTCTATTGTCTTAGCGATAATCCCTGCTTTATTTTTACCGCTGGCCAAGAGAATGATCTCCTTAGAATCCATCACTGTACCCACCCCCATGGTAATCGCATATCTGGGAACCTCATCAATACTTTTGAAGAAACGACTATTATCCTTTACTGTCTGCTCATCCAAGGTCTTAATCCGGGTGCGGGAGGCGAGGGAAGAGCCGGGTTCGTTAAATCCGATATGGCCATCTCCGCCAATCCCTAAAATTTGCAGGTCGATCCCCCCGCATTTTTCAATCTTTTCCTCATATTCAAGGCAATATTTACCTACATTCTTTGCCAACCCATCAGGGATATTGGTATTGGCTAAATCAATGTCGATCTGGGAGAATAAATTCGCATTCATAAAATAATGGTAACTCTGCGGATGATCAGGGGAAAGGTTGTAGTACTCGTCAAGATTAAAGGTTCTTACCTTCTTAAAACTTAAACCTTCCTCCCGGTGCATTCTCGCCAATTCTTTATAGAGGCCAAGAGGGGTGCTTCCCGTAGCAAGTCCTAAGACTAAGTCCGGTTTTTCTAAAAGCCTTTTCTTGACGACCCTTGCCGCTTCCTCACTCATCTCTTCATAATTCTTCTTGATGATAATTTCCATTTTTCCTCCTTCTTTTATTAGTTTTTTCGCCAAACCATCTCTCCTTATTATCCACCAGAAATACCCATC
>DAOWFY010000171.1 GCA_030637775.1 bacterium
CCCCCTCCCCTAATTTCCCCTCCCTCGAGGGAGGGGAAATTAGGGGAGGGGGAAAGGGCAGTTATTATTGGTCTTCTTTCGGGTATTTTGGCTATTCTTATTGATAATCTCCTTTCCACAAATCTCAGGCAATCCTTCCCTCCCGTCCTGCTTTTCTTTGGTATGGGATTGGTTGTTTCTTATCTAAGGCCTATTCTCCCAGGCTCCAGTAAAAAGAGCTCCTTTTCTATTTTTCTTTTGCTAATCCTTTTCCTCTCCCTGGCTAACTTTAATACGATGAGGAAGGATGTGTTTGCTGGCTTCTGGCTCAAGAAATCCTTAGAGGCAAGATTGAAGAAGGATTTTCCTCAAGCCATTCTTTATTATAAAAAGACAATTTCGGCTGACCGATTTAATCTTATTGCTCACTATAAACTTGCCTTCGCTTATGGAGTCCTGAAGAAATACGATTTAGGACTTTCTACCTATAAAAGACTTTATTTGCTTTCTCCCCATTATGCGCAGATTGATAAAAATATGGCTGTCCTCTATTATGAAAAAAAGAATTTGGACGCTTCTTTGTATTACTTCAAACAAGCAGAAAAACTTAATCCCTATGATGTTGACACGCTCTGTTCTCTTGCCTCAATATTCCTCATCAGAAAGGAACTTCAAAAAGCAAGATTCTATTTGAAAAGGGTTTTAGTTCTTGATTCAGCCAATTCCTATGCATTAAGATGGTTGAAGAAAATAGAAAAGTAGGGTATAATGAGAATTCTGTAGATAAAAGAAGAGGTAAGTAAAAAATGGCAAGAATATGTAGCATTTGTGGTAAAGGACCAAGAAGTGGATTTCGGGTCAGTCATTCCCACAGAAAGAGTAAGAGGCGCTGGCTGCCGAATCTACAGAGTGTCAGATTAAAGAAGGGTGAAAGAAGGATTTACGTCTGCGCAGAGTGCATTAAGTCTTTCAAATTCAGTTGAATGCGTTTTATTCCATTCCAATCATTAATCCGAGGAAAGTAGAGCGCATCAACAAGCTCGCCAGGAGAAATGTCAATTGTCCTGGCCATTCCAAAGCCCACAGCCTCTAAATATGTTCCTTTCCCCATCCCATCCACAGGATGGGAGCCCTCCTCTAACCAGCAGAAAAGATTTCCTTTCCTCTTTCTGATGAATTTGCCCACCTTTAAATTTCGCGAGGCAAAGAGAGGTCGAGGATTTCCCCGGCCAAAGGGAGACAGAGTGCTTAGCTCTTTAAGGAGGGAGTGAGTAATCTCTGGCAGAGGAAGGCTATGGTCAATGGCAATTTTCTCTTTAAGGTCGTCTTCGGAGATAGAGGTTCTTGCCTCCCCTTCCAGCCTCTTTTGCAATAGGGAAAGATTCTCCTTCTTTAAACTTAAACCAACGGCAAGCTTGTGTCCTCCATAGGAAAGGAGTAAGTCCTTGCATTTTTTTACGGCAGAAAAGAGGTGAAAGTTTTCGATTGATCTTCCCGAACCCCTCATTATTTCTTTTTCTAAAGAGAGAATAATGGTCGGTCGATGAAACCTCTCCACAATTTTGCTCGCCACAATTCCGGCCACCCCTGGATGCCATCCTTCCCTGACAAGGACGATCGAATAATTTGAATCCAATTTTTCCCTTTCAATTAAGGTATATGCTTCCCCAAGCATCCTTTTCTCAATATCCTGGCGATGGCGGTTTTCCTCATCTAATAATTTGGCAAGAAAGGTAGCCTCCTCGTAAGATTCGGTTAAAAGCAACTTAACCGCTTTATTTGCCGAAGCAACTCTACCGATAGCGTTAATTCTTGGCCCTAAAGCAAAACTGATATGATGTGCGTTAATCTCCTTATCAGCCAATCCTGAAACCCGAAGCAGGGCTCTTATCCCTTCCTTCTTTGATTCCTTTATTACTTTTAAACCCTCTTTGACAAAAATTCTATTCTCTCCTAAGAGAGGTGCCAAATCTGCTATTGTGCCCAGGGCAACAAGATCGAGGTGCTGTTTTAAATTATACCCCCACCTATCTCCCCCCCCCTTGAGGGGGAGGATTGAGGAGGGGGGTAACTTTGTTAATGCTTGCATCAATTTATAGACAATGCCGACACCGGACAGCTCCCGAAAATCTTCCTCCCCCTTTCCTCTATCCGGGGGACCCACTCCCTCCAGGGGAGTGAAACCCCCGGAAATAGGTGGGGGTGTAACTCGGGCTTTGTTACAGGCGGGATCAATAATGGCGAAGGCTTCTGGTCTCTGTTCCTCCTCAGGAAGATGGTGGTCGGTAATAATAAGGTCAATTCCTAAACTTTTAGCAAACCGCACCTCTTTTCTATTGGTGATGCCGCAATCGACGGTAATAATTAAACCTATACCCTGCTCTCGCGCTAATCTTATTGCTTCCTGATGAAGACCATAGCCTTCCTTTAATCGCTCGGGAATATAAAAATTAGTATTTAGCCCCAGTTCTTTAAGGATGATGAGACAAAGAGAGACAGCGGTAATGCCATCAACATCATAGTCTCCATAAATGAGAACCTTTTCTCCCTTTTCTTTTGCTTTTATGATTCTTCCTACCGCTTTTTCCATCCCGGCAAGCAGAAATGGATTGGCTAAATTCTCCAATGAGGGATGAAGGAATTTCTCTCCTCTTCTTTTAGTAGTTATTCCCCGATTAATAAGGATTCGGGAAAGAATTCTTGAGACCCCAAGTTCTTTGCTCAGTCGACCTTCTAAATCTTTATTGACCTCTTTTATTTGCCAGATCATTTTGAGATTCTTCACTTCGTTCAGAATGACATATTCGTGGTTATATTTCCTTTTGGGTCTATAAGAAAGTAGGAAAGGCCTAATCTCTTTAAAAGCCTTTCCCCCTTTTCCCTTCCCATAACTATAATCGCGGTGGCAAGAGCATCGGCAGCAGTAGCAGTTGAGGCGATGATGGTTACGCTACAAAGCATATCGGAGGGCAGGCCTGCCGCGGCGGGTTCCCCTGTCTCTGAATTAAGGATATGGCCGGGCCTTTCGTAACCCCCAGAGGTACAGACCGCTTTATTCTCCACCTTTATTACTTTAAAAACCATGCCATTGTCATTCTGAGCCAGAGGTGTTTTTGACATTGTAGGGGCTTGATTTATCAAGTCCGTTGTTTCGGGTCGGATAACTCCGACCCCTACTTTAAATGGATTTCGGATAGCAATTCTATAACTTTTCTCTCCAAAAACCTTGAGATCTCCGCCGGCATTAACCATACCATTTTTTATTCCCTCTTTTTGCAGAAGTTTAACGGTTTCATCGACAATGTATCCTTTAGCAATACCCCCAAGGTCTAAAGCCATTTCCTTCTGGGAGAGTCTCACCATTTTTCTCTTCTCATTAATAGCAATCTTTTTATAATTACAGAGAGAAATTGCCTTTCTTTTCTCCTTCTGGCTAGGAACTCTGTTTTCTCTTTTTGCGCATCTGTATAAGGATTCTAAGGGGGAAATTGCAATGTTGAATGCCCCATCCGTCAACTGGCTATAGCAAAGGGAAGTCTTGATGAGGGAGAGGAGTTCCGGGGATACTTTTACCCACCCTTTTCCGGCCTGCTTGTTGATTTTAGAGAGTTCACTCTCCGCGGAAAAGTAACTTAAATTCCTCTCCTCAGCTCTTATCTTCTCTAAAGCAAGGTCAATTACTCTTCTTGCTTTCTTTGGATTCTTTGCAAAAACGGTAATCTCTACCTCTGTTCCTAAGAGAAGAGCCGATTTTTTGAAGGTTCTCTCCGCACAACCACAAAGTGATAATAGGACCAACAGACAGATGAGCCCCGTTAGACCTTTACTAAATCGCCTCACAAGAGATGACTGAGGTTTGTGAGCGAGTTGGCGGTTATGCCGCAGGCACGATAGTGCCGAGGAATAAGAAAGCCCGAGCGAACAAAGTCCAGTCATCTCTTAACCTGTATCAATTCTATTTTAGCTTCTTTCAAGATTTCCCGGGCAAACTTATCCGGGTAACCTTCCATAATAAAGATTTTTCTAATTCCGCTGTTGGCGAGCATCTTCGCACAGGTAATGCAGGGCTGGCAGGTTACATAGATAATACTTCCTTTCAGGAGAATTCGGGAACTTGCTGCCTGAAGAATGGCATTTTGTTCAGCGTGCAACCCGCGGCAGAGCTCCTGCCTTTCTCCGGAAGGAACCTTTAGCTTTTCCCGAAGACAGCCGATATCCAGACAATGGGCGAGGCCTGTGGGTGCACCATTGTAACCGGTAGCCAAAATCCTTTTTTCTTTGACGATGACCGCCCCCACCTTTCGCCTCAGACAGGTGGAGCGCGTACTTACAAGTTTGGCAATTGTCATAAAGTATTCGTCCCAGGAGGGCCTACCTTTTTTTATAGATTGGGAACTCATAACAGAATTTTTTAATCTCTTTTCTAATCTTTAAAATTATTTTTTTGTTTCTCCTGTTGTTGATAGCTTCTTCAATCCAGGCGGCAATCTGAGCCATCTCTGCCTCCTTCATTCCGCGAGAAGTTACAGTAGGGGTACCGAGGCGAATACCGCTGGTGGTTGTCGGATCTTTTTGGTCAAAAGGAATCAGATTTTTATTCACCACGATTCCAACCTTCTCCAGGATTTTTTCTGCCCGGGAACCGCTAATATTTTTATTGGTGAGATCGATGAGAATGAGATGGTTGTCTGTACCGCCGGTGACAGGGCGAAAGTCTCTTTTCTTTAACTCTTCCGATAATTTTTTGCTGTTCTTGATAATCTGGGATTGATACCGCTTAAATTCCGGTTTCAGAGCCTCTCCAAATGCTACCGCTTTCGCGGCAATGATGTGCATTAGAGGACCTCCCTGAATTCCTGGAAATACCATCTTGTCAATGAACTTACCAAAATTTTTTTCGGCGATAATTATTCCTCCCCTGGGACCCCGCAGTGTTTTGTGGGTTGTGGTGGTCACAAATTGGGCAATGCCAACCGGAGTGGGATGCAGACCGGCAACAATAAGTCCGGCAATATGGGCAATATCGGCAAGAAGATAAGCACCGATGCTGTCGGCAATTCTTCTAAACTCCAGAAAATCAATTTTTCTGGGATAACTGCTTGCTCCACAGATAATTAATTTTGGTCTTATTCTCTTTGCCAATTTTTCTAAATCAGCAAAATTGATGAGACCCGTTTCTTTCTCAACTCCATAATAACTACTCCGGTAAAGTGTCCCGGAAAAATTGATGGTTGCTCCATGGGTGAGATGTCCTCCGTGGGCAAGATCCATGCCCAGGATTCTGTCCCCGGGCGACAAGACGGCAAAATAGATCGCCATATTGGCCTGAGTTCCTGAGTGGGGCTGGACGTTGACATAATCCGCCTTAAATAATCGCTTTGCCCGGGAAATAGCAAGTTCTTCAATCTTATCGATATATTCACAACCACCGTAATATCTAACAGAAGGATAACCTTCGGCATACTTATTGGTGAGGAGACTACCGGCGGCTTCTAAAACTGAATCTCCCGCAATGTTCTCGGAGGCAATTAGATTTATCGTTTCTTGTTGGCGAATTTCCTCATTCTTGATGATTTTTGCAACCTGCGGATCAGATTTTCTTAAAGGCATATTCATTTACTACATGCTTAATCTGAAAGACTAATTACGTATATTGCTACTGAAGTTAGCAGATAGTCCAGTGTCGCAATTTGTGATTTCCAGCTCAGAGAAGTCGGCTAACTTTGAAAATTCTTGATTGATCAGGGAAAGGAGAGCAAGCCGATTGTTCCGGAAGACCTCATTCTTCTCCATCACTAAAACATTGTCAAAGAAGGAGTCAATCGATGGTTTTAGCTCTTCCAATTTTTTTAGATATTCTTGATACTCTTCCTTTTTCCAGAGTTCATTGAGATCTTTTATCATATTTTGATAATGAGAAAAAAGTTTTTTCTCTGCCTCTTCCTTTAAAAGCTCTTTTCTAAAAGCGGTTAGTTTTATCTTCCAGTTCTCTGCCTGTTTGAGAATATTTGTCACTCTACTAAATGCTTCCAAGGAGGCGGAAGCAGAGGAGGTCTTTTTCCATATCTTGAGAGAAATAGCTTTTTCTCTTATCTGGACAGGATCGCTAAGATCTATCAGGATTGCCGCCCGAATATCCGCCGGTATGCCATCGTTTGCTAAAAGAAGATTTATCCTCTGCTTAAAGAAATCAACAAGACCTCGATAGACACTCTCGGTGGCAGAGGGAAAAAGAGAAACTGTCTTTTTAAGGAGATTGGGTAGATGAAGTTTTAACCGTTTCTTCCAGACTATTTCGATGAGACCATTGGCTAAACGCCTGACACCATAAGGATCTGAAGAGGCGGAAAGGTCGATTCCAATGATAAGATAGCCACAGATAGCGATCAGCCGGTCTGCTATTCCTACCGCCATCGCCTCCTTTCTTGTGGGAAGAGAATCTCCCGGAAATCGAGGCAAATAATGCTCCTCGATAATCTGAGAAGTCAATTCATTTTCTCCGGAGAGAAGACCGTAATGACCACCGACAAAACCTTGAAGTTCGGGAAATTCTCGTACCATCTGGGTGGCAAGATCATTTTTGCAAAGAAGAGCTCCTCTTTCTATATTCGCGATATCTTTTAACCCTAAATCCTTACCAATCTCGCCTGCTAATTTCTCCATTCTTTTTACCCGATCAAAGGTTGTGCCTAACTGATTGTGAAAGATAATTTTCTTGAGCTCCTCTCCATATTTTTCAAAGGGCTTTCTTAAGTCCTCCTGGTAGAAAAACTTGCTATCGGCCAATTTTGCCCCCAGAACCTCTTCATATGAACTTTTAATTCCCTTGTTCTTACTTCCATTCGCCACAATGGCGAATAAAGGAAGAAGATTTCCCTTTCCATCCCTGAAAGGAATCCCCTTTCCCCTCTTAACGGCGGATTCAATAACTCTTTCGGGGAGAATTTTTAGATATTGCTTCTCTATCGAGCAGCAAAGCAAAGCAGGATACTCAACAAGATCTCCCGCTTCTCTGATTAGATCCTCGTCAACCTTTCTCCCCTTTAACGAGCAGATTTCTTCTAATCCTTTTCTAATCAGGGAAGCCCGAATTTCCCGGTCAAGAATAACGAAATTTTTCTGGAGGGTGTCGAAGTAATTGGCTGGATTTCTCACCCGAAAAGGGCCTGGGCTTAAGAAACGATGACCGTAGGTGAGGTTGGAGGAGTTTAAATTTTCAACTCGAAATCTAATGGTCTTCTCATCAAGGAGAGCCAAAATCCATCTGATTGGTCGGGAAAAGGAAAGCCTCGTCTTCCCCCAGCGCATCGGCTGTGTAAAGGAAAGGGACCTTAGAAGATCCGGCAATACCCTTCTTAAGATAGCGGAGGTTGGTTTACCCTTTTTTTTAGAGACGGCACAAACAACCTCCTTTTTACCCACATATTTTACTACAAGTTGAGAAACCTTTACTTTTTGAGATCGAGCAAAACCCTTGGCCGCTTCCGTAGGATTCCCGTCTTTGTCAAAGGCGATATCTTTTGGAGGACCGGATACTTCAATTAAATTATCGGCCTGACGATCGGCAATTCCCTTAAGATAGAGAACAATTCTTCGGGGAGTAGCAAAAGAAAGAGTTTTTTTGAAAGAAATATTATTCCGGGTAAGGATTTCTTCTGCCAAGAGGGGAAGTTCTTTCAATGAATGTCGCATATCCTGAAGAGATAATTCCTCTGTCCCAATCTCCAAAATAAAATCCAGATTTTTTTTCATTATTACTTTTTCACAAAAGCAAGGAGAAAAATGCCAATTGTGCCGAAGAAAAAATTGGCAAACCAGGCACCCAAGAAAGGGTAAAGCAACCTTTCTTTCCCGAGGGCTATCCCTAAAGAGAAAATCCAGTAGTAGAGGAAACAGACAATAATAGAAAAGCCAATTCCGAAGAATCTATTCGCTGGTAGATGGAAAGAAAGAAGGAAAGGAAGTCCGAGAAAAAGGACAAAAAGATTGATAAAGGGAACTGCGGTTTTGCTATGGAGATCAACCAATTGAACCGCGGGATAGAGTCCATCCTTCTTTAATCTCCTCAAATAAAAAAGAAGTTCATTGAAAGAAAGTTGTTCCGCTTTTCGATAGCCGGTTAAAAGCGTTTCCGGACTTAATTTTAAATCGATTTTTAGAGAATTAAATTCACTCTGGGAGATACGCCTGCCTTGCCTATTAAATTGGCGACTTATTCCATTTTTTAGGATCCAGACTTCTTTATCCGAATACAGTGCGCTTTTTGCATTGATGATCTTCTGCAAAGCACCATCGGAGTAACTTAAAATTTGAAGGCCAAAAAGAACCCCTTTTTCTCTATCAAATAGTTCAGCATAGAGCATTTTCTCCTTTGTATGAAATGTGATCTCGGAAAGCTTTTTTTCTCCGCTACTCTCAATCTTCAGGGAGAGAGGGGGAACTATTCTGTCATTGACCAAGAAGGAAATACCTGAGAGGAGAAAACCAAAAAGCAAAAACGGAAGAAAGATACGATAAAGACTGATTCCCGCCACCTGAAAGGCAATGGTCTCATTATAACGGGAGAAGGTCCCTAAAACAAAAAGGGAGGAAAGAAGTATGGCAATCGGAGAAAGCTGAACAAAGACCGAAGGAATCTGGAAGAGATAATTCTTAAAGAGGGGATAGAGTTTTTGCTTTTCCTTTAAGATATCCCCCGACTCCTCTAAAAATTGGATAAGCAGATATAGAAAAATAAAGATAAGAAGTGAGATGAAAAAAGGTTTAATAAATTCCCTGGTAATATACCGATCCATGATCTTCATCTTTTTACTTTCTTTATTAGGAGAAAGAAGCCAAAACCTCCAAAGATAATATTTGGCAACCAAAGGAGCGATGACGAAAGGAATTTTTGGGACAATATTTCCCCAATTATTGAAAGGAGATAGTAAAGGAGAATGGTGAAAAAGACTATTGTAAAATCTAAAAATTTTCCCGAATGTTTAATCACAATTCCTAAAGGAATACCAAACAAAACAAAGATGAATGGAGCAAAAGAGAAGGAGGCACGCTTTTGGATTTCGGCTAAAATCTCTATGTTTTTTATTCCCTTTTTCTGCCAGTTTCTCTTTTCTCTGAGCAATTCTTTTAAGGTGTATTCCCTGATCTTTTTTGAAAGAACCCTTCTTCCACCGCTGGCCGAACTCTTCTTAAGAAGAAAATCGTATGATTTGAATCTCAGGTTGGCGTAATCCTGCGGGTGAGATGAATTATAGGTCTGCATGAATCCATCCAAAAGATGGAGAGTAATCCTTCCTTTTCGGGGAGAGAAGATTGTTCCTCTCTCTGCCCTGGTTGTGGAAAGCTCCTTTTCATTAAACTTATAGATCGTAATGTCAAAAACCTTATTGCCTTTTACCCTTCTGGCGAATAAAATTGTATTCTTGAAATCTCTAATAAAGGTTCCTTCCTGAATCAGATTTGTTGGTGGAACTTTAATCTCTAACTCACTTACCATTCTTCTGCTTGAGAATTGGAGATTGGGGGAGGTTATATTATTAAGATAGAAAGTAAAGAGAGAGAGAAAAAGAGCAATGATCAGGAGGGGAAAAAGAAAGGAATGGAGATTTATCCCGGAGGAGGAAATTGCCGAAATTTCATAATCGGCAGAAAGTCTGGCAAAGATGATAATTGTGGCCGCAAAGAGAGCCAAAGGTATACTAAAATTCAGGAAGCCAACGGACAGATACCAGAAAAACTTTAATAAATAGGGAAATCCAACCATTCTCTTGACAAAGAGTTCGGCAAGTTTTAAGATATTTCCCAAAGAGAACATAAAAACAAAGAAAACAAGACCCAAGAGGAAGGGGAAAACATGCTCTCGCAAGAGATATAACCTTAAAATTTTCATCTTGTTTATTTTACTACATGCATAATCTGAAGGACTAACTACGTATATTACTACTAAAGTTAGCAGATAGTCAAGTGTCGTAATTTACCACATAAACCTATCGGATGAAATTCATTAAGTCTTTAAATAGAGGGTTTCTTAGTCTTCTCTTTCCCTTTTACTGTGCAGGATGCGGTGAGAGGCTTTCTCCGATTGGAGAAGGTTCTCGATCTTTCTGTAGAAATTGCATTTCTAAAATATCGTCATTTCATAAAGTACCAATTAAACCCGATACTTATGCCGTCTGTAAATATGAAGGAATTGTTAAGAAGACCATTCATCGTCTAAAATACGGAAAAAAGAGATTTCTTGCGCAAAGTCTGGGAATGATTTTAGCAAACTTTTATAAAGAGAATCTTGATCCTGAACGTAGTCGAAGGATTAATTTTATTGTTCCTGTTCCCCTCCATCGGGCCAGAGAAAGGGAAAGGGGCTTTAACCAGGCAGAGCTCCTCGCTGTTGCGATGTGTAGGACTCTTAATCTTCCAATATCGGCAAATAATCTTATCAGGATTAGAAACACTCCTTCCCAGACCTTAATCAAAAAGAGCGAACGCTTGAAAAATTTGAAAGGCGCCTTTAGAATCAAAAAACCCCGTTACTTCTTGAAGAAAAGTGTTTTGCTTGTTGATGATGTTTACACTACGGGAGCTACAACCGATGAATGCAGAAGAGTACTGAAAAAAGCCGGTAGCAAAAAAGTCCTTATCCTTACCTTTGCAAAGTAGACAGGCTCGGAAGTTTCATAGCCAATACTCAGTTGCTCTGCAAGTAAACCATGTTAAGAGATGACTAAAGTTTGTTCACTCGGGCTTTCTTATTCCTCGGCACTATCGTGCCTGCGGCATAACCGCCAACTCGCTTACAAACCCCAGTCATTTCCTATAATCACTTATGATTGCTACGCAACAACCATTGTCTATAATGTTTTCCCCTCTGGGGAATGCTGTGCGACGAGTAAGGGTGCCAGTGCGATGAATAAAGAACACTGTTTGGCACGCCCGCCGAGATGTGAGGCGGGCTGGGGTCACGGGATAGCATTGGGTGCCCCGGAGCACCCTGACCGACGAACGCAGTGAGGAGAAGACACAGAAGGGCGCGAGTCGGTAGCAGGGCACGCTTCAGGAAACTTCCTCGCCTCAGTGAAGAGAAAAATCGTCTCCCCTCTGAGGAGAAGACAGTATATTTGACATCTAAAATTTTTCAAGATATAATAAAAACAAATGGGATTAATGACAGAGTATATGAAAAAGAGTGCAGCGGACCTAGAAATAGAATTATTAGAACTAATTAGTAAATATAACAAAATAAGAAATACCTATTTAGTTCTTTATGCGACAGCAACTGGTAAACCAATTCCTGATGTAGCGCTTAATCAAGAAGATTACTATACAATAGCTGATATATTACGAGGAAAAGATTTAAGTAAAATTGATTTTTACATTGAGTCCCTTGGCGGGAGTGGTGAGACAGCAGAAGAAATAGTAAGGTTCATGCGAAGTAAATTTGATACTATTTCTTTTGTTGTTCCAGGCCAAGCAAAAAGCGCAGGCACGATTATTGTTTTATCAGGAGATGAGATTTTAATGACCGAAACAGGAAGTCTGGGTCCAATTGATGCTCAAGTAAAAATAGGAAGATCTATACAATCGGCTTACGATTATGTAGAGTGGACAAAAAATAAGCAAAAAGAGGCGGAAGAGAAAAAAGCTTTAAATCCATTTGATGCAATAATGATAGC
>DAOWFY010000119.1 GCA_030637775.1 bacterium
AAGTTCTTAGCTGAGTTCCCGAATAAAACTTTCTTTGAGCGAGAAATTGCCCAAAAGGCTAAAATAAGCCGGGGGGCAGCTAATGCTGCTTTAAGAAAATTAGCAAAAGCGGGTTTAATTATTCGGGAAAGAAAAGGAAGGATGTCCTTCTATTCCGTAGATTTAAAGAATCCTCTCATTAAACAATGGAAGGTTCTCAGTAATACCATTGGAATCTACCCATTAACAAAAAGATTAAAGAAAGAGAGTGATAAGATTATTTTATTCGGAAGTGCAGCAAGTGGCATAAACATCAAAGAAAGCGATATCGACCTCTTCATTCTGACCAATTTCCCGGAAAAGATGAAGAAGATAATCTCAAAAAATAAAGAAAAAATTCAATTAATAGTCAAAAAACCATTAGAGTTTGTGGAGCTGAAGTCAAAAGACCCGATATTTTATGATGAAGTAATGAGAGGAATTGTTCTATGGGAGAAAACGAAATAGATCAGGAATTCAAAAGATGCCTTGAAAAAGGTAAATTAAGAGAATTTCCCAAAGGTAAAGGGCTCTTTCTAAAAGAGTTAAAAACGGCTGAGGAAGATTTGGAAGAATCGAAAGAGAATTATAAAAATAAGAAGTTCAAATGGGCTACTATTCAAGCATATTATGCTATGTTCCATACGGGAAGAGCACTAATTTATTCGCGAGAATACCGGGAAAGAAGCCATTATTGTCTGATTGTAGGTTTAAGAACTCTATTTGTTTCCAAGCGGCTTTTGAATTCTCAGACAGTTGAGATGTTACAGCAAGGGAAGAGATTACGAGAAAGTGCCGATTATTACAGCGAATGGTCTCAAGAAGGTGCCCATAGGATGATTGAGAGCGCTGAAGAATTCATCAGAAAAGCAAAGGAAATCCTAAAATGAGAAAATCATTAATATTTACACTTTTAGGGATAATATTAATCTCCGCTTCAACTTGGGGAAGTGAAATTGAGAAAAAAGTCTATTTCTCTTCTAAGGACAACTTATCTAAGATAGTTTTATCAGAGCTTGCCAAAGCGGAAAAGAGTATTCACATCGCAATGTATTGTTTTACTCTTAAACCTTTAGCAAAAGGTTTAGCAGAGGCAAAAAGAAGAAATGTGGAAATTAAAGTTCTCTTGGATGAAGGCCAAAAATATAGCAAATCCTCGCGCTGGGATCTTCTGGTTGAAGAGGGTGTAAAAGTGAAGTTCTATGAAAGTCCGGGATTAATGCATAATAAATTCTGCGTAATTGATGAAAAGGTAACCTTGGCTGGTTCTTATAATTGGACAGGACATGCAAACAAAATCAATGAGGAAAATTTGATAGTGATAGATTCTGAAGAGGTTGCAAAACAATATGAAAAAGAGTTTCAAAATCTATGGACAGGACCAGGAATAATAGAAATAACATCTCCGAAAAATGCAAAATATGTTGGTAATAGAAATAGCCGGATATTTCACCGTAAAGATTGTCATTATGTAAAAAGGATGAAAGAGACAAATAAAGTTTATTTCGCTGACCGGGAAGAAGCAATAAAAGCCGGTTTCAGACCATGCAAAATCTGCAAACCTTAGTTACTTTTCTTTATTGGTAATAGGAAAAGGTTAGGTCTTAACAATTAACAAAATTGTGACACAATACTATAAGCTGACTTTAGTAGCAATATGCGAGTAGATTATCTTTCTATGAACTACTCACAGCAAATGTTTAATAAAATCATCAAAGAGGAAATAGAGAGTTTAATCAAGAGAGTTCTTGCCGAGGATATCGGAGAAGGGGATATTACAACAAAGATTCTTTTTCCTAAAAGACAACAAAAGGTTAAAGCAATAATTTTAACCAAGGAGAAGGGAATTATTGCTGGACTACAAGTAGCAAAGTTAGTCTTTAAGATGATCGATAAAAAGATCAGTTTTATTCCTCAGGTAAGAGAGGGAGAAAGAATTAAAGCTAATCAGGCCATTGCTAAGCTAACCGGGGACTGCGCCGTTCTCCTTTCAGGAGAAAGAACAGCCTTAAATTTTCTGGGGCACCTTTCCGGAATTGCCACTTTAACCAATCTCTTTGTTGAAAAAGTAAAAGATAGGGTAAAGATTATGGATACCAGAAAGACAATTCCTAATTTAAGGCTATTGGAGAAGTATGCGGTAAGGATTGGGGGAGGAAAAAATCATCGCTTTGGCCTCTTCGATGGGATCTTAATTAAGGATAACCATATTAGTGTTAAATCCCAAAATAGGATTAAGACAATCAGAGAATTGGTAGAAAGAGCAAAAAAGAAAGCAGCAAAAGGAATAAAGGTGGAGATTGAGGTCAGTAATTATCAGGAGGCCAAGAGCGCAATGAAAGCGGGAGCGGATATCATTATGCTGGATAATATGAAACCGGAAATAATTAGAAAGGTCGTAAAATTTGCTATAAGCCTACCCAAAAGACCAATCTTTGAGGTCTCCGGAGGAATAACCCTTAAGAATATCAATCAATTTGCCTCTCTTGGCATTGACCGCATCTCCATTGGCTCCCTTACCCATTCCGCCCCTGCCTTGGATATAGGAATGGAAATCCTATGAGAAAGAACCGTCGTGATAATTTTCTCTTAATCCTCTCCATAATAATTCTTGCTCTTCTGCTCTCCAGGGTTGATCTTAGATTAAGGAAGTATTGCACAAATATCAGCCCCGAAAGGACCGATAAGGTACTCAAAGCCATTGAACCTGGTTGGGATAAAACTCTTTGGGAGCAGGCGCATAAACTCTTTATCCCGAAATGGCGAGAAGAGATACTGGATCAGAAGAGGATTATTAGAAAGGATAAAGATGTCCCGGATAAGGTAATCAATGCCTATTTAAAGATAGCTCAGATATATGGGAAAAATGGAAAATATGGGAGAGCAGAAGAGGTCTGTACCCAGATATTGAAAGATTATCCTCTCCATCCCCTTCGTAAAAAGGTCTACCTCAGACTGGCCTCTGTGTATGAAAAAGAAGAAAATTTTGCAGAAGTTAGGCGGATAAATGAGCTCTTCGTCCGGGAGTTTCCCGATGATTCTGAGGTAGTCAAAGCAGAACTGGATACTATTATCTCCTATGAGAAAGAAGGCAACTACCAGAAAGCGATCGGAGGATACCAAGACTTTCTGGAAAAGTATCCTAAGACAAAGCAGCGAGATTACCTTTGTTTTAAAATAGCACTCCTTTACGTAAGGCTCGGGCAATTGGATAAGGCAACGGAGTTCTATCAAAACGTAACCTGGAGTGAGGGTAATATTTGGGCGGGCATTGCCGGGACAGAGCTGTGGCTGAGTACAGGTAAGGGAACGCCCAAGAAAAAGGCAGCTTATGCCTTTAAGGTAAATACTCCACCCCGGATAGATGGTCGGCTAACCGAGCCTGCCTGGCAGGAAACAGATAAGGTTATTGGTTTTGTGGATTATAAGAAGAATACCTTAGTAAGTCAGCAAACCATCGCCTCCTTAGTTTATGATCAGGATAATCTCTATATTGCCCTTAACTGTTTAGAACCCAATATCTCGGGTTTGGTAGCCAAGTGTGGTAAGCATGATAAAAATGTGTGGGGTGATGACTCCATTGAGGTGTTCCTGGATACCAACAGAGATTATTCCACCTACTTTCACCTTATCACTAATCCCCTGGGGACGCAATATGATAGTTATAAAAAGGATGCGGCCGGGTGGAATCCCAGATGGCGGGTAGCAACCGCTATTGGCAAAAAACACTGGAATGTGGAAATTGCCATTCCCTTTGAGGAACTCAACATCTCGATGCCCCAACCAGGAGAGGTATGGGGCTTGAATCTGAATCGGGCGAGAAGGGCAGGGGAGATAGAGATTAGCGGATGGAGTTTTGTCGACGGAAGCAACCACCGACCCGAAAGGTTTGGATATCTGGTTTTTAGGTACTGTCAAAAATAAAATGAAAGAATTATGAAAGATAATTGGGAGTATGTACATTCCCAATAGAGTAGTTTTGCT
>DAOWFY010000141.1 GCA_030637775.1 bacterium
ACTGATCCGGAGCTGGAGATCTCTTTAATCAGGGCTCAGGAGATACCCGGTTATGTGGAGAAAGGAGCTCTCGACGCGGGGATCACAGGGAAAGATTGGATTTTGGAGACAAAAGCAAAGGTTAAGGAGATAAAAAAACTCCCCTATACCAAAAGCGGCATTGGCTCAGTCAGGTTAGTAATTGCTGTCCCAAAAGGCTCGAGCATTAAGAAAATCTCTGATTTAGAGGGAAAGAGTATTGCTACAGAATTTGTCAATATTACTAAAGACTATTTAAAGAAAAAGGGAGTAGTCGCAAAAGTGGAATTTTCCTGGGGGGCTACCGAAATCAAGGCGGGTAAGTTGGCAGACGCTATCTGCGAACTTACCGAGACCGGGAGGACTCTTGCGGCACACAATCTAAAAATTATTGGAACTATTCTCCAATCGACCACAAGACTTATTGCCAATAGAAATAGTTTTCAAGATCCCTGGAAGAGAAGGAAGATCTCCGATATTGTGCTACTTTTAGAGGGCGCTTTATTAGCAGAAAAAAAGGTAGGGCTGAAACTTAACATTGAAGAAAAGAGATTAAAAAAACTTCTTTCCGTTTTACCGGCGCTCCGTAGACCGACAGTCTCCTCCTTGAGCGAGAAAGGTTGGTGTGCAGTGGAGGTGATTGTTGATAAGGAGAAAGTAAAAGATCTTATTCCCCGGCTTAAAGAGGTTGGTGGTCAGGGAATTATTGAGTATCCATTGAATAAAGTAATTTATTAAGGAGGAGGAGAAAATGCCTTGCGGGAAAAAGAGGAAAAGGGCAAAGATGTCAAAGCATAAGAGGAAGAAGAGACTGCATGCCCAGAGGCATAAGAAGAGGAAAAGATAGAGAATGAAAAGAATTATTTTTTTATTGCTTTCTTCTCTCATCTTTTTTTCTGGCTGTAGCGTAGGTAAAACCTATCTTAACAAAGATAGCGCCTATAAGCTTTATTCTCAAGGTCTGCTTTACGAAAATGAAGGAAAGAACCGAGTGGCTATTTCCTATTATCAAGAGGCTCTTGCCAGCGACCCTTCCTCAGTAGAAATCCTGAGTAAATTAGCTATCGTCTACCTAAAGACAGGTTCTTTAAAAAGAGCAAAAAATTTTTTCTTCCTTGCTCTAAAAAAGGATCCGGAGGACAAGAGAGCGCTTCGGGGACTGGCGCTTCTTTATCTTATACAAAAAAAGGTAAATTTAGCGATAGACCAATATGAAAAATTGGTGCAGCTGTATCCCAAAGATGTTTCTTCGTATCTTGCTCTTGCTGACCTTTATAGCAAGAAAGGAAATCTTCCAGAAGCCCTTCAATTCTATCGGAGAATCATAACTTTTTCTCCAGAAAATGCTGTTGTCCACTATAACTATGGACTTCTTTTAGAGCAATCTGATAAGAAAGATGCAGCAGAAAGAGAATTAAGGAAGGCGATAGAACTCCAGCCAAACTTTCTCAGAGCACACCTTGCTCTTGCCATCATTTATGAAAAGCAAAAGAAGTATCCTCCAGCAATTACTCAATATCGGAAGGTCTTGGATCTGAATGAAAAGAGTCCTCTCATTTATCAACAGCTTGCCCGTCTCTACTTAGAGGTAGATGAGACAAAAGAGGCAAAAAAAATTCTTGAGAAAGCAGTAAATTTGGGAATAAAGGATTGGCAGATTTACTGCAGTTTAGCCTTTATTTACTATCAGGAGGAGAAATTAAATTCAGCCCGGATGCTCCTGGAAAAAGCTCTTTCTTGGGAGAAGAATAGCACCATCTATTTTTATCTTGCTCTAATTTTGGATAAGGAAGATAAAAAAGAGGAAACAATCAGCCATTTAAAGGAAGCGATAAGATTGGATTCCAACAGCCACTTGGCATTAAACTACCTCGGCTATCTCTATGCCGAAGAGGGCATTAACCTGAAAGAAGCAGAGAAATTAGTGAAGAGAGCAGTGAGATTAGAACCTGATAATGGAGCCTATATCGACAGTTTAGGCTGGGTCTATTTCAAAATGGGGAAGATAAAAAAAGCAAGAATCCTCTTAGAGAAAGCGGCCGCTTTGGAGAGGGACGCGGAGATATACGAACATTTAGGAGAGGTTTATTCCAAAAGCCGTCTCTATTTGGATGCTCTGGCATCTTTCGCAAAATCCTTAGAACTTAAGCCTTCAGAGAAAATCAGAAGAAAACTGGAGTCCGTCTATAAATTAATAAGAGATGAGCATTAAAAAGGTTGTACTTTTTCCCAATCTGAAGAAGAAAGGAGTAAAGAAGGCAATTTCTTTTCTGAAAAAAAGGCTAAAGGAAAAGAAAATAAAAATAGAAAAGGAGATTTCTTCTCAGAGCGATCTTGTCATTGCTATCGGTGGCGATGGAACTATTTTGAAGGCTGCCCGAGAGATTAAGAATGGAAAGACCCTTTTGTTGGGAGTGAATTTAGGAGAGGTAGGGTTTTTGACTACGACTACTTTGGAGAGACTTAATGAGAGTTTAAATGAGATACTTACCAACAATTTCTTCATTTCTCCTCGTTTAATGCTCAAAGTCCAGGTGAGACGAAATGCTACCTCCCGGCAGAATTGCTTTTGTCTGAATGAGGTTGTCCTGATGAGGAGAGACCCAAGGGTCCTTTCCTTAAAAATCTTGGGAAGAAAAGGAAAAATAGGAGAATTTTGTGTTGATGGATTAATCATCGCTACTCCTACCGGCTCTACCGGACATTCACTTTCTGCTGGTGGACCTCTTGTCTTTCCAGAAGAGGAGATAATTATTCTTACTCCCATCTGTTCGGTTTCTTTAGCCAGTCGTCCCCTAATTCTATCAGCGAATGAGGAGTTAAGAATTGAGATAGACTCCCCCGATGCTAATTTGACCATCGATGGTCAGAAGAATTTTCTTTTAAAGAGAAAGGATCTTCTGCTTGTAAGGAGATCTCCTTTTTCATTGAAATTAATTGATACCTCCCGAAAAGGATATTTCCGTCTTCTCCAGGAGAAGCTTGGTTGGTTGCCTTAAAGGAGGCTCGGAAAGTTTCTTCGGCGGCACGTTTGATTCCCCCAGCGAGGGAATCTGCACTCTCGTTGCTCCTCGCTCGTCCTCTTCGAGGACACCGTGCCCGCTTCGTCGCTAACAAGGCCGCTACAGAAACTTTCCTCGCCTCTGAAGTAAAACACACCGAGTATATTATGGCAAAGATTATTATCGACAAAGAGCGCTGTAAAGGCTGTAGTCTCTGCATCAGTGTCTGTCCCAAAAGATTGATTGCCCTTTCTCAAGGTTTTAACTCTAAGGGCTACCATTTTGTGAGAACTTCTGAGCAACAGAACTGCGTGGGTTGCCTCTTCTGCGCTATTATCTGTCCCGATACAGCAATTGAGGTATATAAATGAGGTTGAAAAGTAGAGAAAATATATTATAATCACAAAATAAAGGGAGGAAGAATGGAATTTGAATTAGGCTATTTGTTGGCTTTGAGCGTGGTAGGATTGGGGATCCTGGGAATTATTCTCGCTCTGCTTATCAATGAGATTAACAAGACTAAATTCATCATTTCCTTCATCCTCTCGATTATTATCTTGGGATTGGGAGGATACTATTACTATCTCATTGGGCTTTACCAGAGCAAGAAGGGGCTGGCCGCAGGTCCCCTTAACAGAATCTTGAGAATTTATAGACCGATATCTGTAACTTTAATACCCGAAGAAGAAGAAACAGTTCCCTCGGAGTTAGAATCTAAAGTTAGGACCCATTTTATGAGTCAAGAGGAAATTGGTGTAATTGTAGAGGTGGAGGACAAGAAAAATTTTCTCAGAGAAAAGGACCATTTAAAGATTAAGAAAGGAAAGAAACTTAAAATTATTGATACTATTGTGCCCGGGGTAAAGAAAAATTTAATCAGAGTAAACTTTGTCGGTTTTGTTGGGGATCCTATAGGAATCAAGGGCGAAGACAGAGGCTATGAGATAGATACATCCTCCCTGATGAAGAAGTATGCTCTCAATAAAGAGGGAAGTTGCTACAAGATTGAAGTAATAAAAGGAAAGGAGATTATTGGGACCGTCTTTATCGACCTTGTTAAATGAAAACTAAATTAATCTTTTCTTCTTTTTTAATTATTTTCCTTTTTGTCCTTCCTCTTTCTGCTCAGGAGTCCCTTAAAAAAGAGGTTCCCGATGTTCTTGTCTCTTTATCAAGTTATGGTATTGTCTGTGACAAATCCGCCAACAAACTTTATCTCTATTCCTCTTCGCAAGGCTCATTAAAGTTAATAAAAAGTTTCTCCTGCAGTACGGGAGAGAAAAATGGAAATAAATTCAGAGCCGGTGATAAAAGAACTCCGGAAGGAGTCTACTTCTTTACCAGAAGGCTTACCCAGGGGATATTGCCAAAACATGGAATTATGGCCTTCCCTTTGAACTATCCTAATCTGATTGATAAAAGATTAAGGAAGGGTGGGGATGGAATCTGGCTTCATGGTGTTGATAAAAAGTTTGAGAAAGCAAAAAAATTACCGGATACGAAAGGCTGCGTTGCCGTGAGGAATAAAGACCTTTTAGAGCTGGCTGAAATTATTAAGATTAAGGAGACACCATTCATAATTGTGGATAAGATTTCTTATGCCTCCCCGGAGATAATTGAGAAGGAAAGGGAGGAGATTAATTCGTTTATCTCTTCCTGGAAGACATCTTGGGAAAGTAAGAATATTGCCCATTATCTTTCCCTCTATTCTCAGGATTTTTACTCCCGCGGGATGGATCGAAAGAAATGGGAAAGGTATAAAGAAAAGGTAATCTCCAATAAGAAGTTTATCAAAATTAAGATAGAAAACCTGAAAATCTTAAGGTATAGAAAAGCCAATAGATTTGGAGATATTGCGGTTTGCTCCTTTAATCAATACTATTCTTCAGATAGGTTTAAGGATAGGTGCAAAAAAGTATTATACCTCAAGAAACAACCCGATAATTGGAAAATCTTGGGAGAAGAAGTATTATAGTTAAGGGAAGCTTGAGAAGAATGAAGAAGGGGTACTGCTACAGGCTGCTCCTTCTTCTTTTTTTTTGGTGGATGCACCTCCCTTTCTCTTCTTCAGCACCCATCCCTCCAGGATTCCCTCTCAGCAGTTATTCAGCAACCCTCTACTTCTCAATATCCTGAAGCAGGCGCGATCTATCTTTTAGATAAGGCAACCCGTATTATTCACTCGGATGGTTCTTCAGAATTGATTATTCATCAGATTATTAAGATCTGTCGGGAGAGAGGGAGAAAATTTGCCGAGGTTCAGATGCCATATAATGAAGCCTTCCAGAAAATAAAAATTGATTTTGCGCATACGATTACCAGAGAAGGGAAAAAGATCAAAGTTAAAAAGAATGCCATCCATACCATTACCCCTGCCTCCCTTGCTCCTTATGCTGCCCTTTATTCCAGCCTAAAGACCAAAACAATTTCGATGCCTGCCGTAGAGCTCGGTAGCATCATTGAGTACAAATACCGTATCTTCCAGAAAAAGTCCCTGATGAAAAATCATTTCTGGGATGGTTTCTATTTTCAAAGCGAAGAACCCTTTGTAGTTTCAAAATATGTTCTTGTGCTTCCCAAAGGGGTGGCCTTTAAAAGACTGGAGAAGGAAATAGAATCTCCAGAGGTAATAGAGAAAAGCTCGCAAAGAGTTTATGTCTGGGAGAAGAGGAAT
>DAOWFY010000046.1 GCA_030637775.1 bacterium
AACCCGGGAGAAGTAATGAGCTATCTCTAGGTTTGTGCAGGCCTTTTCGAAGTGTTTGGCGAACTCAGAACCGTTATCCGATTGGATAATCTCTATCTTACCATCTACCAGATAATAAAGTCTATTTAGGAAATCTTTGCCATTAAAGGAGGAGGCGGCTTTATACATCCTGGCAAAGCCAAGTTTAGATACTGTATCAACTCCGGTAAAGATGTATCTTTTCAACCCTGCCTCAAAGATAGAGATCGTATCTACCTGAAAAAAGAAGTTTTCTATCTTCTTATTTTTTAGTTCTGTGATTCTCTTCTTTTTACCGGAGAGCTTTCTCTTTCTCCTTAACTTTTCATTCTTCATTGGATTGTAGTAGAGGTTATACTTCTCAATGACCTTCTGGACGTGCCAGGAGCTCATTTTCTGCTTGTAGAACTTCTCATAAAGAACCGAGATCTTCTTCTTCCCGTAGCGGATATATTTCTTCCTTAAAGCTCTTATTCTATCTTCCTGCTCAAGAGAGAGCTCTCTTTTCCTTTTGCTCATCGGAGCCCGGGATAAACTCTCTAAAGTGGAAAGGTCATCTCTTTCATATCTATTTAACCACTTATAGAAAGTTTTCCGGGAGATACCAAAGTATCTACAGGTCAAAGAGGCATTCTTGCTGTGAGAGAAGTAATAATCCATCCAGGAAAGCCTTCTCTTTGCCTCCTTGCTAATATCATTGTGCCCTTCACGAAATTCGGAAACCCGCGTTATTATTGCGTTTCCGAAGGTCTACCTTTTCGATTTGCCCTCCTGTCTCAAAACCCTTATCCTGCTTATGTTTCTGAACGATCATCTTTAATTTTTCTCCTTTTTGCCCCTGTTTTTAAGGGGGAGGAGGGCAGAAATTTCCTCTTTGTAGTTTCGTGAAACCCTCAAATTTTACTCTTTTCTAATTCTTGCTTTTCCTCACTCTGTCTATAATAGCCAATTTTGCTTTTTTACCCCCTCCCCCTAAAAGGGTATCATTAAGAATATAGTTTTTTAACCCTTTCACAAAATAGGAGGAGGTTATGGACCGACAGCAAATTCTGTTTCCCCCTGAGGAAATTTCCCAGGATCGCCTCAAGAAGTATGAATCCTTTTTCAACCTACTTGATTTCTCAAGTTTAGAGCTTTTTCCAGATGTAGGTCGCAGACCTATCAGTAAAGCAAGCATCTTGAGAGCACTTATCTTTAAAAATTTACGCAGCTTACCTACCCTAAGTGATCTGGTAGCAGAACTTTCTGAAAGACCAAGATTTTCCTTTATCCTTGGCTTTGAGCCAACAAGAGAAATTCCTTCGGTGGAAAGATTCTCCCATTTTTTAAGGTGTACAGATAATAACCTACTTCAGACAATCAGAGAGTCTCTGGTAAAGAAACTAATTGATTGCCAAGTAATTAAGGGGAAATATCTTTCCTTTGACTCTTGCCCAATCAAAGCTAACGTGAAACAAAACAACCTAAAGACCAATGTCAAAGGTCGATTCCTAAAGGAGAGACAACCCAAGAATGATCCCGACTGTCGACTAGGAGTAACCGTTATCTTCCTTGAGGGGAATAAGAAGGTGAGCTTCTTCTGGGGCTATCGCAACCATATCATCAATGATACAGAGTCTGAACTACCCCTAACAGAAGTTACTCTTCCAGCCAATATTCGCGGAAGTAGTGTAGTTATCCCTCAACTCCGCCTGCTGAAAGACAACCTTTCTCCCAAAGCAGTGATGGGCGATTCTGAGTATGACTCGGCTGCTACCATTGAAGTTATTGTCAATGAACTAAGGGCGAAACCAAGGATTGCTAAAAATCCCAGAGGAAAGCAATCCGCAGATTTCAAACTTTCTTCCACCGGTATTCCTATCTGTATTGCTGGTTTTGAGATGCTATCCCGAGGAAGATACTGGGATAAAAAGCAGAAGAGATTCCGCCATAAGTTTGTCTGCCCCATCAGAGGCTCCAAAAGATTTGCTAAAGAACATCCTTATTGCCCCTGGTTTCATCCTCAATTTGTTAAAGGCTCTGGCTGTTATAAGAATCTTCGGGTTGATGTAGATGAAAATATTCGTCGAGAGATAGATTATGGATCAGAGAGTTTTAAGAAAGATTATAATCGGCGTGTCAGCAGCGAAAGAATCTTCTCTCGACTCCTTTCTGTCTCTATGCAAGAGCCAACAGTTAAAGGATTGAAGGCTACCGCAAACCTCTGCACCATCGCCCACATTACAGTATTAGCGATAGCTTACTTCGCTTCCTTTGTCAAAGAACAAAGTAAAATTAGGTTTGTTAAATCCTTTCTCCCGAATCTTTAATTTCGTGAAGCCCCAATACAGGGTACTTACGATTATAACATTTGATATTGAAAGTTATACCATCATCTCCTAAAACCAAATTTCATTTAACTGCTCACAACCGAACTAGTTCGTCTATGCCTGACTGTAGATACTGGTTTTATTCTACCACAGGCTCAGGGATTATTACAACCCACCCTACCCCCAAAGCAGATAGAAAAAATTGACGGGATTATCAGAAGAAGAATATAATGAACATAGAAAATGCAGTATTTGTCGAAGTATTTGGGCAGTATAATACATACCAGGAGGCTTAGATGATAAAGAAACATAAGGAAATACCTCTAATTCTTACAATCGCAGTGATATTTGTAGCCTACCTTGCTGTCAAGCATTATGGTGTGCCAAGGAGATTAAATGCTCCGGCTAATTCGATAATTGTATTGCAGCCCTACAAGGCTGCTGGCACATGGGTATTTGATGATTTTAGGACCGGGTTAGTACGGGAGCCGTTTGTCTCCAGCATCCCCGAGATGATTGATAGGCTTGTTTCTGATATTCCGAATGCGGAAAAAGGATTCAGATTGCTTTTCTCAGCCAAGCCTTTTCCCGGCTATCATATAAAACTAATTTGGAGAAGAGCTGAATCAGGTGGTAATTGGTACTATTGTGAACAATACAAGACTGAAGGATGGCTTTGTCCTTCTTTATTTAAATATTTTAAAGAAGCGCCGAGGGAGTTATATGCTAAGGCGGAGGCGAAATAAGTGCCGCCGGTTAGCTTAGACGTTAGGAGTAAGATTCATAATGCATTTTACCCTTGAATAATTCCTAATCGGCAATACAAGCATTCTATTAAACTGGGAAGGATTACTATTGCCGGAAACCTAAATAGTGATTTACCTCCCGGTACACTGAACAGTATTTTGAAACAGGCAAAATTAAAGGAGGCAAAGTAAAATGCACCGTTTTTTAATTGTGATTGAAAAAGCTAATGGAAACTATTCCGCCTATTCTCCAGATTTACCTGGTTGTGTAGCTACTGGAAATACTAAGGAAGAGACAGAGGATAATATGCATAAGGCAATTGAAATGCATATTCAAGGTTTATTGGAAGATGGTTTGCCTATCCCTGAACCACAAGCCCTCGCTGAATATATTGCAGTTTAAACCTCTAATAATTACCGAATATTTACTTAACTCATCCTTGAATAACTCCTAACCGGTAGCCTTTCTCTTCTAACAGTAACTTATAGCCTTTTTCAGAACCTACAGAAATAAGTACCTTCTTTTTTTCCTCAGAAATCCAGCTTGTTAGAACTTCTCCAGCAAAGATAGTGTGGTCACCGGTGTCAAGATAGCCAGAGACCTTGCACTCCAAATTCACCATACATTCCTTAATCAAATCCGGCTTAACAAACTTTGCTCTTTTTAAGGTTAAATTTGTCTGCTGGAGTTTATCGATGTTTCTACCGGAATTGGTACCGCAGAAGAGAACTTCCTTGACTATATCTCCTCCCGGGACAGCAAGCACAAATTCACCTGTTTCCATCAGTAATTTATGGCTGTATCTGGTTTTTCCTACAGAGATAGCTACCATAGGCGGCTGAATGGAGGTCTGCAACAACCCTTGCGGGCTTCCCAAAACAAGATAAAGCTTCTAAATAACTTACCTCTTTCATTAGAGTCCTCCTAAATTAATTTGCTATCTTAAAGCTTTTTATGCGGTCCAAGCAGAAAAATTTCTGAATTTTATCCAGGTGGCAATCGGCAAGAACATAAATTTTATCATAACTTTTCATTAGAGTTAAAGGGGTTATCTTGCGTAGTTGAAGATCTCTGCTGCCTCCTTCATAAACCATCTCAATAGATTGATTTCTTTCTATCGCCTGCGCGAAGAGTTCAAATCCGGCCGGGGGTTCTAGATCAAAGATATCGGAAAACGTAGAGACTTTTGTTAAGTTGATTAATTCATCAAGGGTTTTGACATTGGTTTTTGAAATTATCTTGAGAAACAGTTCTTTCACAGAGAAACTATCGGCTAAAGCGCGATGAGATTTTTCCTGGGAAATACCAAGCTGGGTAACCAGTCCGGGAAGGCTATATTTCTCCAATTCAGGATAGGTCTTTCGGGCAAGGATCAGCGTGTCCAGGCACCTATGAGAAGGCTGGGTTATCCTTAAACGCGCAATCTCCATACCCACAAATGAGATATCAAAACAGACATTATGCGCCAAAAGGATTGTTTCGGACCCATCAATGAATCTGAGGAATTCAGGGATTATCTCTTCTGCCTTTGGTTTATCCTTTACCATCTCATTTGTTATCCCATTGATTTGCGTTATCTCCTCAGATATAGGTTCATCAGGATTTATAAGTTTATCAAAGGATTCTGTCCTGCCCTCTTTTAATTTAAATTTTATTCCCGAGAGTTCGATTACTCTACCGGAGACAGGAGAAAGTGAGGTTGTCTCGGTATCAAAGGCAACAAATGTCAACTCTTCTAACGCTAATGTCATTTCTTAACCTTTCCCAGGGTTATATTCTTCCATTTTCCTTGCTTGAACCATGCGGTCATCATCAGTCCTTGAACCGCATTTGAGATAGCGATCGCCAGCCAGATGCCATTGGTGCCCATAGCTAAATTCCTGGATAACAAAAATGCCAGAGGAATCTGAAATCCAAAGAGAGAGATGCCGGTAATCACAAGAGGTGATAGGGTATCACCCGCTCCCATAAATGCCCTACCCAGGACCAGGGATAATGCGATAAAGATAAATGTAAAAGATAAAAAGCGCAGGTATGAAGCCCCAATCTTAATAACTTCAGGATTGGTATTGAAGATCGTAATTATCTCTTTAGCAAAGATAACAAATGTTAGGGCAAATATTATCGCAATAATCTCAAAAAAGCCTGTCGCCAACCAGGCACTCTTTTCCGCTCTTTCTGGCTTAGCGGCACCTAAATTCTGCCCAACCAATGTTGTCGCCGATTGGGCAAACCCAAAACCAAACATCATTACTAACATAAATACCCTTATCCCAATGCCATAAGCCGCCACAGCAAGAACACCAAATATAGCGACAATGCGCATCAAGATTAAACCTGATATCTGTCTTGCCGCCATTTGTAAAGAGGCAAAGGTGCCGGTACGGAGCATCTGAAACATAGTCGCGAACTTTAACCTTGCCCTGTTTAGTTTCAGGTGAATAATAGAATGGCCTTTTAAAATTGTGGATAACCCCCATACCATTCCCACTGTCCTGGCAATAACCGTAGCCAAGGCAGAACCACCAACTCCTAAAGCAGGTAGTCCAAACATCCCGAATATTAATATCGGGTCTAAAATAATATTTACCCCGGTAGAGACCATCAAAAATTTCATCGGACGGATCGCATCCCCTGCTCCGCGAAGAATAGCGTTAATCAAAAATAAAAGAAACATCGTAATTGAACCAAGCGAACATATCTTGATGTAAAAGACTCCTAAGGAGACCACCTTACCGGTTGCACCAAATAAAACAAGTAGTGGTTCTGCCAGAAAAAAACCCAAGAAACCAAAAATAATAGAGCCGACCACGCCCATAAAAAGCGATTGCGTAGCTATATTTTCTGCCTCTGCAATATTCTTAGCACCAATAGCCCTGGCAATCATCGCGGTAGTCCCAATGGATATTCCCATTAAAACAATCATAATTATTCCTAATAGAATTCCACCCATAGCCACGGCAGCGATAGCCTCCGGACCAAGCCGGCCAACAAAAATCATATCCACAATATTAAATGTATTTTGCAATACCACACCGATCATTATCGGAATAGCCAATCTCCAGATATTCTTAGAAATACTGCCCTTGGTTAAATCGTTCTTCATCTCACTCAATTGGATAGAGGTTTTAAATATCCTCACCTCATTTTACAACAGATTCAAGGGTTATTACAACCTACTCCGTATACCCCTCTCTGAAAATGTTTTGTCAATACGCATCTTAAAAGGTATAATTATTATATGTCTATCTTAATTCTTGTTTGGGTTTTTGTATTTTCCTTCTTGAACTTTCTCTATACCCAGGAAAAATCAACCGTTGCCGTCATTAATTTAGGTAAAGGAGTAAGGATGGAGATGGTCCTTATCCAGCCAGGAGAATTCTCAATGGGAAGTCCCTCTACAGAGAAAGGCAGAGGTTCGGATGAAACCCAGCACAGAGTAAGAATAACAAAACCCTTCTATATCGGTAAGTATGAGGTAACCCAGGAGCAGTGGAAGGCAGTGATGGGAGATAATCCCAGTTATTTCAAAGGAGCAAAGAATCCTGTAGAGAAGGTCTCCTGGAATGATTGCCAGAACTTTATCGAAAGGTTAAACCGGATAGTTCCCGGTGGAGGTTTCAGGCTTCCGACAGAGGCAGAATGGGAATATGCTGCCAGAGCAGGAACAACTACCAGGTTCTACTGGGGAGATGACCCAGATTATACAGAGATAGAGAAGTATGCCTGGTGTAATAAAAACTCAGCAAGAAGAACCCATCCGGTAGGAACCAAAAAGCCTAACCCCTGGGGCCTCTATGATACCTCCGGTAATGTCTGGGAATGTCACTCTGACTGGTATCAGAAAGATTACCCTGTCAGTTTACAGATAGACCCCAAAGGACCAGGTTCAGGTAAAGAGCGGGCTTTCCGTGGCGGCAGTTGGAAGAGCCGTGCCTGGTACTCCCGTTCTGCGAATCGCGGCGGGCTCAACCCGGACTTCAGGAGTAATAATTTTGGTTTCCGTTGTGCGAGGACTCCCTGAATACTTTTATTCTCTTGGTCTCCATCCTTAAGCCATCCTTTGGGGGCAGATGAGGCGATAACTGCACATCTTACACTTTCTTTTGTCCCCCAGTGGCGGAAATTCCCTTTTTTTAATCTTAGAGATAGTTGAGAGAATCTTTTCCTTTATCAGTTCTAAATCGGAAGGCTTACGCGCGGTGGAAAGTTTCTCATTCGTCCCCAGATAGTAAAAACTTAAGACTTTTGGGAAAAATTTGAGCACCTCCTTACAGGCAAGGGCATAAATGGTAAGTTGCTCTTCGGAAGCGATGTTCTTCCTGGCGGGAGGGTTTCCGCTTTTATAGTCAATTACTTCATATTCTCCATCGGGCAATCTATCAATCCGGTCAATCCGCCCCCGAAGAAAAACATCTCCAATCTTAACCTTGAAAAACTGCTCCAGGTAAACGGGTTCTCCAAAGTCAGAACTATTGAGGCGATAAAAATCCTCCAGCGCCCTCCTCCCCTTTATCTTTCGCTCTTTTTCCTGTTCTTTAGTTATGTAACCTTCCCTGACCCAATTTCTTTTATAAAGAGTCAGGAGTTTTTCCTTGCTTACCTTTTTTTTATTTTTAATCAAAGAATAGAAGTCCTCTAAGGTAAGATGGATTGTCTGGCCAAAGGAATAGGGAGCCTTAGGAAGTTCGGGAACACAAATAATATACTTTAATTTATAAAAGAAGGGGCAATGCTCATAACTCTTAAGCTGAGTATAGGAAAATTGTTTGATGGTTATTAGAGGGAGGTCAAAGAAATATTTTTCTTCTTCCCTGGGTAAAAATAAAGGAGCGACTATCGGTAGCTTCGCCTGCGTTTCTCCCGTTATCTCTCCCAAAGTCTCCTTCACAAATCGGGATGTCCTCCAGATTTTTGCCGGTGTATAACTGCTACTTGCCGTAAGCCACAATCTCTTTTTTGCCCGGGTCATTCCCACATAGAAAAGTCTTCTTTCCTCCTGAAGATGCATATCGCCGGGAGGAATCTCCTCT